>CANMWW010000314.1 GCA_947500965.1 Alphaproteobacteria bacterium | reverse complement strand
CTCCGGGAAGCGTCGCCTCGGCGACGAAGCGCGCGATGCCGCCGAGCCCGGTCGGCCGGCTCTCGAAGGCGAGGCCCAGCCGCTGCGCGGCGGCGGCGGCGGCGGCGGACAGCGCCGGATCCTCGACCTGCGCGAGATGGACCACGCGCGTGTAGTTGCCGAAATAGTCGCCGAGCAGCTCGGGATGCCGGTCGAGGCCGAGCCCCTTCACCACCAGCGTGTCGAAATGCCGGACCAGGTAGTCGGTCAGGTAGAAGGTCCCGGGCTCCGCGTCGTGCAGCGCGGCGAACGCGCCGGCCCCGGCGTAGAACTCGTAGCAATGCGCGCCCTCGATGCGCTGGACGCCTTCCTCGGCGAGGACGCGGTCGAGCAGGCCGCCGGTCCCGCAGTCGCCGTAGAGGCAGAGCACGCGCTCGAAGCGGCCGCGCGCGTCGCGGATCCTGCCGCGCACCGCCTCGGGGATCCGTTCCGGGCGGTTGTGGAGGTCCGCGGGCAGGCAGGCGAGCTCGACATGCGTCCAGCCATTGAGGCGGACGACCGCGAGCATCTCGCGCGCGAGCGCGCCGCAGGCGACGACGAGCGTGCGCGGCGGAACGTCCCGCGCGCCGGCCGGGGTCATCCCGCCGCGCGCTGGTTGTGGCGGCGCCGGATCAGGTCCTTCGCCGTCTCGACCGTGACGGCGGCGTCGCGGCAATAGGCGTCGGCGCCGATCTGGCGCGCGAAGTCCTCGTTCAGGGGCGCGCCGCCGACGAGCACGATGTAGTCGTCGCGGATGCCCTTCTCCTTCAGCGTGTCGATCACGATCTTCATGTAGGGCATCGTGGTCGTGAGCAGGGCCGACATGCCGAGGATCTCCGGCTTGTGCTCCTCGAGCGCCGCCAGGTACTTCTCGACGGGATTGTTGATCCCGAGGTCGATCACCTCGAAGCCGGCGCCCTCCATCATCATGCAGACGAGGTTCTTGCCGATGTCGTGGATGTCGCCCTTGACGGTGCCGATCACCATCTTGCCGATCTTCGGAGCGCCGGTCTCCGCGAGCAGCGGGCGCAGGATCGCCATGCCCGCCTTCATCGCGTTGGCGGAGAGCAGCACCTCCGGCACGAAGAGGATGCCGTCGCGGAAGTCCTCGCCGACGATGCGCATGCCCTCGACGAGGGCCTTGGTCAGCACTTCGTAGGGCGTCCACTTGCGCGACAGCAGGATGCGCACGCCCTGCTCCACCTCCTCCTTGAGGCCGTCGTAGAGGTCGTCGTGCATCTGCTGCACGAGGTCGTCGTCGCCCAGCGCGTTCAGGTCGATCTCGTCGGACATGGTCGCTATGCCGCCTGCGTTAGCCGAAGGTCTCCTTTTCTAGCCCGGCGCAGCCCCGCTGTCGCGCGGTTTGCGCCGCCGACCCTTCCGGCCATCGCGCGTTTCATCCATGATCGCGCGCATGGAGTCCGGCGTGGCCGCCGGATCGAAGACGGGGGAAGCAGGGCATGAAATCCCATGTGCGCGTAGTGGTCATTGGCGGTGGCGTCGTCGGGGCGAGCGTCCTCTACCACCTGACCAAGATGGGCTGGACCGACGCGATGCTGCTGGAGAAGCACGAGTTGACCTCGGGCTCCACGTGGCACGCGGCCGCGAGCGTGCACACCTACAACTCGGACGCCAACGTCTCGAAGCTGCAGAAGTACACGATCGACCTCTACCGGGAGATCGAGGCCATCTCCGGCCAGTCCTGCGGGATCCACGCCACCGGCAACATGGTCGTCGCGGCCAACCAGACCGTGCTCGACAACATCCGGATGATGCACAGCCGCGGCAAGTACCTCGGCCTCGAGATGGAGCTCATCTCGCCCGAGGAGGCGCGCAAGCTGAACCCGCTGATCGAGCCGTCCGAGTTCCTCGGTGCGCTGTGGCGCAAGGATGGCGGCCATGTCGACCCCAACGGCGTGACGCAGGCCTACGCGATCGCCGCGCGCAAGGCGGGCGCCGAGGTGCACCGCTTCACGATGGTGAAGGAGCTGCACCAGCGCCCCGACGGCTCCTGGCTCGTCGTGACCGACAAGGGCGACGTGGTCGCCGAGCACGTGGTCAACGCCGCAGGCCTGTGGGCGCGCGAGGTCGGCCGCATGGCCGGCATCGAGCTCCCCGTGCTGGCGATGGAGCACATGTACATCGTCACCGAGGAGATGCCGGAGGTGGTGGCGCTCGAGCGCGAGCTGCTGCCGACAACCGACTACTCGGGCGAGATCTACATGCGCCAGGAGGGCAAGGGCGTCCTCATGGGCACCTACGAGCGCGACTGCCGCGTCTGGTCGCCCGACACCACGCCCTGGGACTTCAACATGCAGCTGCTGCCGGACGACCTCGACCGGCTGAGCCCGCACCTGGAGATCGGCTTCCGGCACTTCCCGGCGATCGGGCGCGCGGGCATCAAGAAGGTCGTGAACGGGCCCTTCACCTTCGCGCCCGATGGCAATCCGCTCGTCGGGCCGGTGCGGGGCCTGCGCAACTTCTGGAGCGCCTGCGGCGTGATGGCCGGCTTCGCGCAGGGCGGTGGCGTCGGCCTCGCGCTGTCGCGCTGGATGGAGCATGGCGAGCCGGGGGCGGACCTCTTCGCCATGGATGTCTCGCGCTTCGGCAGCTACGCGACGCCGCGCTACACCCACGTGAAGGTGCAGGAGAACTACCAGCGCCGCTTCCGCATCGCCTATCCCAACGAGGAGCTGCCCGCGGCGCGGCCGCTGCGCCGCACGCCGGTCTACGACCGCCTCAAGGCGCGCGGCGCCGTGTTCGGCGCGTCCTTCGGGCTGGAGACGGCGCTTTGGTACGCGCCCGAAGGCATGGAGCCGGCGGAGACGCCGACCTATCGCCGCTCCAACGCCTTCCCGGTCGTGCGCGAGGAATGCCTCGCCGTGCGCAACCAGGTCGGCATCATGGAGATCTCCGGCTTCGGGAAATACGACATCTCCGGCCCGGGGGCCGAGGCGTGGCTCGACCGGCTGCTCGCCGCGCGCATCCCGAAGCCCGGGCGCATGGTGCTCGCGCCGATGCTCAACGAGCGCGGCACGATCATGGGCGACTTCTCGCTCGCGCGCCTGTCGGCGGACCGCTTCCTGATGATCGGCTCGGGGGTCGCCGAGGTCTTCCACATGCGCTGGTTCGAGCGCATCGGCATCCCGGCCGGCGTCTCCGTCCGCCCCCTGCCCGGCGCGCTCACCGGCTTCATGCTCGCCGGCCCCCGCTCGCGCGAGTTGCTGCAGCGCCTGGTGCGCGACGACCTCTCCAACGCCGCCTTCCGCTTCTTCGCGGTGCGCGAGATGGCGGTCGGCATGGTGCCCGCGATCGTCGCGCGCGCCAGCTACACCGGCGACCTCGGCTACGAGATCTGGACGACGCCGGACTTCCAGATGGCGCTGCACGAGGCTCTGGTGGAGGCGGGCCAGGACCTTGGCCTGCGCCATTTCGGCAACCGCGCGCTGATGTCGCTTCGCCTCGAGAAGGGCTATGGCGCGTTCCTGCGGGAATTCCGCCCCGACTACACGCCCGTCGAGAGCGGGCTCGACCGCTTCGTCGCCTACGACAAGCCCGGCTTCGTCGGCCGCGAGGCCGCGCTCAGGGACCGCGACACCCCGCCCACGCGGCGGCTGGTGCCGCTCGTCGTCGACACCGACGTCGAGGTCGTCGGCTATGAATCGATCCTGAAGGCCGGCGCGCCGGTGGGCCAGGTCACGTCGGGCGGCTATGCGCACTGGGCCGGGAAGAGCATGGCCATGGGCTACGTCGCCGCCGAGCACGCGGTCGACGGGGCGGAGTTCGACATCCAGATCTTCGAGCAGGTCCGGCGCGCGCGCATCGCCATGACCCCGCTCTTCGACGCCAATGGCGGCCGCCAGCGCGGCTGACGCCGGGGCGGCCGCCGCCACCGGCGGCTGCCTCTGCGGGGCGGTGCGCTTCGCGCTGCGCCGCCCGCTGCGCGCCGTCGTCGTCTGCCATTGCGGGCAGTGCAGGCGCTGGCACGGCCATGCCGGCGCCTACACGCAATGCGACGCCGACGGGCTGCGGCTCGACGAGGATCGCGGCCTCGCGTGGTTCCGATCGTCGGAGGTCGCGCGGCGCGGCTTCTGCCGCGAATGCGGCTCGTCGCTGTTCTG
>CANMWW010000313.1 GCA_947500965.1 Alphaproteobacteria bacterium | reverse complement strand
CTCTTCCGATCTTCGTCAAGCTCGCGCGGGTGGTGTGATGGCGCGCCTCGAACTCGACGCCCTGTCCAAGCGCTACGGCGAATTCAACGCGGTGCGCGAGGTCTCGCTCGACGTCGCCGACGGGGAGTTCCTCGTGCTGCTCGGCCCCTCGGGCTGCGGCAAGACGACGACGCTGCGCATGATCGCGGGCTTCGTCACGCCGAGCGGCGGGTCGATCCGCATCGGCGGCGGCGACGTCACGGCCCTGCCGCCCTGGAAGCGCAACAGCGGCCTCGTCTTCCAGAGCTACGCGCTCTTCCCGCACCTGACCGTGGCGCAGAACGTCGCCTTCGGCCTCGAGATGCGCAAGCTGGGGCGCGACGACATCGCCGCGCGCGTCGCCGAGGCGCTGCGCCTCGTGCGGCTCGGGCATCTCGCCGAGCGCCTGCCGCGCCAGCTCTCGCGCGGGCAGCGGCAGCGCGTCGCGCTGGCGCGCGCGCTCGCCATCCGGCCAGACGTGCTGCTGCTCGACGAGCCGCTCTCGAACCTCGACGCCAAGCTGCGCGAGGAGGTGCGGGTGGAGATCCGCGAGCTGCAGCGCCAGCTCGGCCTGACCACCGTCATGGTGACGCACGACCAGGAGGAGGCGCTGACCGTCGCCGACCGGCTGGTGGTGATGTCCGAGGGCGAGGTGCGCCAGATCGGCACGCAGCGCGACCTCTACGAACGGCCCGCCGACCGCTTCGTCGCCGGCTTCGTCGGCCGCAGCAGCTTCCTAGAGGGCAAGGTCGACGCGGCCGGCCGCTTCGCGACGGCCGGCGGCCTCGGCCTGCGCTGCCCGCCCGGCGCGCGGCCTGGCGCCGCCGTGATGGCGCTGCGGCCGGAGCGCATGGCGCTCGGTTCCGCGCCGCTCGGCCTCGACAACGACCTGCCCGGCACGGTCGAGTTCGTCTCCTATCTCGGCGCCGCGCTCGACCTGCGCGTGCGCCTCTCCGACACCGACCGCGTCACCGTCCAGCTGGCGAACCGCCAGGACGGGCTGGTGCCCGAGGTCGGCGCGCGCGTCCATGTCGGCTGGAGCGCCGACGCAGGACGGATCTTCCCCACGGATCCCGCCGCCCCGGCGTGATCCCCATCACCAAGGCAAGACACGAGGAGGACTTCATGACCCGGTTCGATCTTTCCCGCCGCCAGGCCCTCGCCGCCGGCACCGCCGCCCTCGGCGCCGCCTCGCTCGGCGGCGCCGCGCGCGCGCAGCAGCAGCGCGTCGTCGTCGGCACCTGGGGTGGCGACTACAGCCGCCTGATCCAGAAGAACATCGACGCGCCGTTCCTGAAGGCCAGGGGCGTCGAGGTCGTCTACGACGAGGCCGGCAGCGCCCCGCGCCGCGCCAAGATGCAGGCCGAGGCGCGCCTGCCCCGCGGCACGACGGACATCCAGGCGCTCTCCGCCGCCGAGATGTTCGAGATGCAGCAGGCCGGCCTGCTCGCGCCGATCGACTACGCGCAGATCCCGCTCGCCGGGAACCTCATCCCGGCGATGAAGTACCCGCACGGGATCGGCCACATCTACTCGGCCAAGGTCGCCGTCTACAATCCCAAGCTGGTCGCCGCGCCGAAGAGCTTCAAGGACTCCTTCGACCCGAAGCACGGCAACAAGATGGGCATCATCGACATCCAGTACCAGTTCGTGATGCTGGCCGCGGCGCTCTCCAACGGCGGGTCGATCTCGAACTTCGAGCCCGGCAAGGAGGTGCTGATGGCCGCCAAGAAGGCCGGCGCGCGCATCTACCCGACCAACGAGGCCTTTGCCGCCGCGCTGAAGAGCGAGGAGATCCACTCCGGCATCATGTGGAAGGCGCGCGTGGTGCAGTGGCAGAACGCGGGCATCTCGGTCGAGTCCGCCGCCCCGTCCGAGGGCGTGCCCTACTACATCTCCGGCTTCTGCATCCCCAAGAACGCGCCGAACAAGGCCGGCGCGCATGTCTTCCTGAACGCCATGCTCGAGAAGGGCGCGCAGGAGAACTTCGCCATCGACATGGGCTACAACGGGACGGTGACCAACGCGGTCGTGGCGCCCGACCTCAACAAGCGCATCGGCTTCACGCCGGAGGAGCAGAAGCTCCTCGTCGACCTCGACTACGCCTACATCGCGAAGAACGACGCCGCGATGAAGGAGTGGTGGGACAAGGTCTTCAAGGCCTGATCTCGGGACGCACGTCGAAGGCGGGGGGATCCGGCGCGCCGGGTCCCCCCTTCCTCTCCCGGCTCCTTCCTCCCCCGGACATGTCCGCCACACTCTCCGAGCACGAGCGCCGCGAGGCGCGCGAGGGCCTGGTCACGGCGGGTTCGCTCGTCGGGCCCGCGACGATCTTCGTCGCGGCCGGCCTGCTCGTGCCGATCGCGATCCTGTTCCGCTACAGCCTCAACGAGCTCGGCCCCTACAAGCAGATGATCGAGGCCGTCACGGCCGCGAACTACGTCCGCTTCTTCTCCGACCCCTACTACACGGCCGTCCTGGCGCGCACGCTGCGCGTCGCGCTGACCTGCATGCTGGCGTGCCTGCTGCTCGGCTTCCCGCTCGCCTACGTCCTCGCGCGCACGCAGTCGCGCCGCAAGAACTGGCTCGTGATGCTGGTGGTGCTGCCGCTCTTCGTCGGCAACGCGGTGCGCGCGGCCGGATGGATGGCGCTGTTCGGCAGCAAGGGCGTCGTGAACTCCAGCCTGATGAAGATCGGCCTGATCGATGCGCCGCTGGAGATCATGTACACCGAGGTGGCGGTGACGATCGGCATCATCGCCGTCAACCTGCCCTTCATGGTGCTGACGCTGCAGAGCGTGATCGAGGGCATCGACCGCGCGGTGGAGGAGGCGGCCTTCAGCCTCGGCGCCAACCCCTACCACATGGCGCGGCGCGTGCTGCTGCCGCTTGCGCTGCCCGGCGTGCTCGCCGGCTCGATCCTGACCTTCATCCTGGCGATGAACGCCTACGCGACGCCGGTCCTGCTCGGCGGGCCGCGCTTCATGATGATGGGGCCGCTCGTCTACAACCAGTTCGTCCAGCAGAACAACTGGCCCTTCGGCGCCTCGATCTCCTTCGTGCTGATGGCCGCCACGATCATCCTGACGGCCACCGCGAACATCCTCGTGCAGCGCCGCTACAGGCGCTGAGCCGTTGACCAGGGCGCATCGCCTCGCCGCCATGTCCCTGCGCGATGGACTCTACGACACGCTCCTGACGGAGGCCCTTGAAAGGCTGCTCGGCGACCTGGGCCCCGGGCGCGTCGAGTTGCAGCCGCTCGTGAACGGCGCGCGCGACTACCTGATCGATAGCCTCGGTCGACAGATCTCCGTGCTTCTCGACGAGATACCAGGTTCCGACGAGGAGCGTGCGCGTCGCCAACTCGAACTGGTCAATGCCCTCCTTGTCTGGCTTCGTGGACGTCTCGCGCCTGCGGGTTCGGCAGCTGGTGACGAGGAGGAGAACGTCGTCGATCTCCTCGCGCAGCCCCCGCGCGTGCTGCGCGCCGTGGGCAGTGTGGGCGCGCGCCGCGAGCGACCCGAGCTGGGCCTTGGCGTGCCCTGGCTGTTCACCGCCGGCAAGGGTTCGCCCTCGCTGCTTCAGGAGATACGCGCCGAACTGTCGAGCAGCGACGGCGTCGACATCCTCGTCAGCTTCATCACCATGTCCGGCGTGCGGAAGCTGCGCGACATCCTGCAGCGGATCACCGCTCGGGGTGGGGAGCCCGATGCCGACGGCGCCCTCTCGCGGCCGCGGCTGCGTATCCTGACCACCACCTACATGGGAGCGACGGAGGCTGCCGCGCTCGACGAGCTGGCCAGGCTGCCAGGCTGCGAAGTGCGTGTCTCCCTCGATGGCCGGCGCACGCGTCTGCACGCAAAGGCCTGGATCTTCCGTCGCGCCACGGGCTTCGGCTCCGCCTATGTCGGCAGTGCCAATCTCTCTGGCGCCGCGCTGACCGGCGGGCTGGAGTGGACGGTCAAGATCGCGCAGCGCGGGCAGGGCTCGCTGTTCGCGCGCGCCGAGGCAGAGTTCGAGTCGCTCTGGGCGGATGGCGAGTTCCAGCGATACGACGTCGATGATCCGGCGCATCGTGCGGCGCTGGCCTCGGCCCTGGGCCGCGAGGCGGGCGAGGGCCG
>CANMWW010000312.1 GCA_947500965.1 Alphaproteobacteria bacterium | reverse complement strand
GGGGCTGGCTGGCGTGAGAAATGGTCGAATTTCGACCAGAAGGCCGCCAACGACATGCTCGATCGCATCGGGCTGTCGAAGAAGGACGCCCAGGGCTTCCGCGTGCGCACCGACAACGGCCAGCGTCTGCGGCTCCAGATCCAGGCGGTGCAGGCCTTCCTGCCCTGGCCGAAGATTTCGGAGATGGTCGCCGACCAATGGGCCAAGGTCGGCATCCAGGCTGACGTGCGCGATACCGAGCGCACGCTCGCCATGACCCGCACCTTCAACAACGAGCACCAGATCATGGTGTGGAACAACGGCGGCACCGAGCTGCTCTACCTGTTCCCGCGCCATGCGATCCCGGTCGAGGCGCCGCCGAGCGAGGCCTTCATGGGCCCCGAGTACGGCAAGTGGTTCGCGTCCGGCGGGGCCCAGGGCAAGAAGCCCGAGGACCCGAACATCCTGAAGATCTTCGACCTCTTCCGCTCGGCCGCCGGGCAGAAGACCGAGGACCGCATCAGGACGGCCCAGGAGATCTGGAAGATCGAGATCGACCAGCAGTACGGCATCGGCACCGTGGGCCAGTCCTCGGCGCTGATGGGCGTGCGCCTGGTGAGCAACCGGCTGGGCAACATCCCGTCCCGCAACTGCATCGCGCAGCACTGCCGGACGCCGGGTGGCGCCCATCCCGAGACGTGGTTCTACAAGAATTGACCCACGTCCCGGCACGCACCGGAACGGGACAGCCCGCGGATGACCTCCGCGGGCTGGCCTGCCCATGGTGACCTACATCCTCCAGCGCCTCGGCCTCGCGCTGGTCACGATCTGGGCGATCTCCGTCGTCTCCTTCGTGATCATCCAGCTTCCGCCGGGTGACTTCGTCGATACCTACATCACCAACCTCGCCTCCTCGGGCTCCGCCGTCGGCGCCGCCGAGGCGCAGGCGCTGCGCGAGCAGTACGGCCTCGACAAGCCGATCTGGGTCCAGTACGCGAAATGGATCAGCCAGATCTCGCGTGGCGACTTCGGCATGTCGATGGAATGGGGCCGCCCCGTCCTCGAGGTGATCGGGGACCGCCTCTGGATGACCATCGTCATCTCGCTCGCCGCCATCCTCATCACCTGGGGCATCGCGCTGCCGATCGGCATCTACTCGGCCGTGCGCCAGTACTCGATCGCCGACTACATCTTCACCTTCGTGGGCTTCGTGGGCCTCGCGGTCCCGAACTTCCTGCTCGCGCTGATCATCATGTACTTCGGCTTCAAGCTGTTCGACCTGAACATCGGCGGCCTGTTCTCTGCCGAGTACCAGCTCGCGGCATGGTCGTGGGGCAAGGCCTGGGACATGGCCAAGCACCTGCCGCTGCCGGCGACGATCCTCGCCCTCGCCGGCACGGCGCAGCTGATCCGGATCATGCGCGCCAACCTCCTCGACGAGCTGCGCCGCCCCTACGTGACGACCGCGCGCGCGCGCGGCCTCGCGGAGTGGCGCGTGATCATGAAGTACCCGGTGCGCGCCGCGCTCAACCCCTTCGCGAGCACGATCGGCTACCTGCTGCCCTTCGTCGTGTCGGGCTCGATCGTGGTCTCGCTCGTGCTGTCGCTGCCGACGGTCGGGCCGCTCCTGCTCCGCTCGCTGATCGCGCAGGACATGTTCCTCGCCGGCTCGATCGTCCTCCTGCTCGGGATCCTCACCGTGATCGGCACCTTCATCTCCGACCTCATCCTGATGTGGATCGACCCCCGCATCCGCGCGGGCATGCACGGATGAGCGCGCCCGCCCCCGCGGCCGCCGCGCCGATCGTAACCGCCGCCGAGGAGAAGGTCGCCGCCGCCACGCAGCTGCAGCTGACCTGGTGGCGCTTCCGCAAGCACAAGCTCGCCGTGGCGAGCGGGATCGTCGTGGTCCTGTTCTACGTCATGGCCCTGCTCGGGGACTTCCTCGCGGTCACCGAGCCGCACGCCACCGACGCCTCGCGCAGCTACATCCCGCCCCAGGCCATCCACTTCTTCGACGATGGCGAATTCCGGCCGCATGTCTACGCGCTGAAGGGCAAGCGCGACATGCGCACCTTCAAGCTCGTCTACGCCCCCGACTCCAGCGACAAGCGCTACCTGCGCCTGTTCGCGCCGGGCTACCGCTACGAGTTCCTCGGCCTCTTCGAGACGGACATCCACCTGCTCGGCCTCGACCGCGGCAAGCCGGAGGATGCGCTGTTCCTGCTCGGCACGGACCAGCTCGGCCGCGACGTGTGGTCCCGGCTGATGCTCGCGACGCGCACGTCGCTGACGATCGGACTCGTCGGCGTCGCGCTCTCCCTCTTCCTCGGCGTGCTGCTCGGCGGCATCTCCGGCCTCTACGGCGGCGTGGTCGACACCGTGATCCAGCGCGTGATCGAGATCCTGCGCTCCATACCGACGATCCCGCTCTGGATGGGCCTCGCCGCGGCCCTGCCGACCACCTGGTCGGTGACGCAGGTCTACATCGCGATCACGGTCATCATATCGCTGATCGGGTGGACGGAACTCGCGCGCGTCGTGCGCGGGCGCTTCCTCGCCCTGCGCGAGGAGGACTTCGTCACCGCGGCCGAGCTCGCCGGCGCGTCGCGCCTGCGCATCATCTTCCGCCACATGGTGCCGTCCTTCCTCTCCCACATCATCGCCGCGATCAGCCTCGCGCTGCCCGCGATGATCATCAGCGAGACGACCCTCTCCTTCCTCGGCCTCGGCCTGCGCCCGCCCGCCATCTCCTGGGGCGTGCTGCTGCAGGACGCGCAGAACATCCAGGCGCTCGGCATCGCGCCCTGGCTGCTCGCGGTCGCCGTGCCGGTGGTCGTGGTCATCCTCGCCTTCAACTTCCTCGGCGACGGGCTCAGGGACGCGGCGGATCCATATGGCTGAGCCAATCCTCTCCGTCCGCGGCCTGGAGACGTTCTTCCGCGCCGACGAAGGCACCGTGCGCGCCGTCGATGGCGCGTCCTTCGACCTGCATCCCGGGCAGACGCTCGGGATCGTGGGCGAGTCCGGCTGCGGCAAGAGCGTGACCGCGCGCTCGATCCTGCGCATCGTCGAGCGCCCCGGCCGGGTCGAGGGCGGCGAGGTCCTGCTGCGCCGCGCCGACGGCAGCGTCGTCGACGTGGTCAAGCTGCCGGCGGACGGGCGCGAGATCCGCGAGATCCGCGGCGGCGACGTCGGCTACGTCTTCCAGGAGCCGATGAGCTCGCTCTCCTCCTACCACACGATCGGCAACCAGCTCGTCGAGGCCGTCCGCCTCCATTCCAGCGCGACCAAGGCCGAGGCCCGCGCGCGCGCGATCGAGCTGCTGCGCATGGTCGGCATCCCGCGCCCCGAGCAGCGCGTCGACAGCTACTCCTTCGAGCTCTCCGGCGGCCTGCGCCAGCGCGTGATGATCGCCCTCGCGCTCGCCGCGGAGCCACGCGTGCTGATTGCCGACGAGCCGACGACGGCGCTCGACGTCACGACGCAGGCGCAGATCCTCGACCTCATCCGCCGCATCCAGCGCGAGCGCAACCTCGCCGTCATCCTGATCACCCACGACATGGGCGTGATCGCGGAGATGGCCGACACCGTCGCCGTCATGTACCTCGGCAAGGTCGTCGAGACGGGGCCGGTCGACGCGATCTTCCACGCGCCGCGGCACCCCTACACGCAGTCGCTGCTGCGCTCGATACCGTCCGTGCTGGCCGAGCCCCTGTCGCGCCTCGCGACGATCTCCGGCAGCATCCCGCATCCCTTCGCCCGCCCGCCCGGCTGCCCCTTCCACCCGCGCTGCGACCGCCATATCCGCGGCACCTGCGAGGCCGGCGCGCCGCCGGTCGTGGAACTGGCGCCCGGCCACGAGGCGCGATGCTTCCTCTACGCGGACCAGGCCGGGGGCGCCCGATGACCGAGGCGAAGACCCCCGTCCTCTCCGTCGAGGGACTGCGCAAGTATTTCCCGATCCGCCGCGGCGTGCTCCGGCGCGTCGTCGGCCACGTGAAGGCGGTCGACGACGTCTCCTTCGCCATCGCGCGCGGCGAGACGCTGTCGCTGGTCGGCGAATCCGGCTGCGGCAAGACCACGACCTCGCGCTGCATCCTGCGCGCGGTGCAGCCGAGCGCGGGCGCGATACGCTTCCTCGCAGCGGAGGGACGCCAGGTC
>CANMWW010000311.1 GCA_947500965.1 Alphaproteobacteria bacterium | reverse complement strand
TGGGCGAGACCGGGATCGCCGCCGTCGCCACGCTTCGCGCCACCGCGCTCGACGCGCGCGTGCGCGCCGCGCTCGGCATCGGCCCGCGCAGCAGGCTGCTCGCCATCGCCTGCGAGGGCGTGACGGACCGCGAGGTCTTCGCGCGCCTCGTCGCCTGAGTCGCGGGGCGCCTCAGCTTCCCTGGCCGTCGGCCCGCGCCGAGGCGTAGTCGAGGCCCCAGTCGCGATAGAACTCCTCGCGCTCGCCCCAGCCCGGGGCGACCTTCACGTGCAGGAAGAGGTGGATCGGCCGGTCCAGCGCCTTGGAGAGCTCGGTGCGCGCGGCGGCGCCGATCTCCTTCAGGCGCGCGCCGCGCGCGCCGATGACGATCGCCTTCTGGCCGTCGCGCTCGACATGGATCGTCTGGTCCACGCGCGCCGAGCCGTCGGCGTTCTCGGTCCATCGATCCGTCGTCACGGCCGCGGCATAGGGCAGTTCCTGGTGGAGCTGGCGGAAGATCTGCTCGCGCGTGAGCTCGGCGGCGAAGAGCCTCTCCGTCATCTCCATCAGCTGGTCCTCGGGGAACAGCCACGGACCCTCGGGCATCGCGCCCGCGAGCCAGCCGCGCAGGTCCTCGACGCCGTCCCCGGTCTTGCCGGAGACCATGAAGATGCGCTCGAACGCGCCGGCCTTCGACACGCGGTCGGCGAGCGCGAGCAGCACCGGCCGCTTCACCGCGTCGATCTTGCTGATCACGGCGTCGGCGGGCGTGCGCCGCCCGGCCAGCCCCGAGATCGCCGCGAGCGCCGCGTCGTCGAGCCCGGCCGTCGCGTCGACGATCAGCAACACGCGGTCCGCGTCCTCGACGCCACGCCACGCCGCGTCCACCATCGCGCGGTCGAGGCGCCGCCTGGGCGCGAAGATGCCAGGCAGGTCGAGCAGCACGACCTGGCTCTCGCCGGAGATCGCGATGCCGGTGACGCGCGCGCGGGTCGTCTGGGCCTTGGCCGAGACGATCGCCACCTTCGCGCCCACCAGCGCGTTGACGAGCGTGGACTTCCCGACATTCGCCGCGCCGAGCAGAGCGACATAGCCGCAACGGGTCATGGTGCCTCCAGCGCGGCTAGCAATGCAGCGGCGGCGGCGCGCTCCGCCTCCCGCTTGCTGCCGCCCTCGCCGCTTGCGCGGCGACCGGCGGCCTCGGCCTCGACGACGAAATGCGGCGCATGGGCCGGTCCCGCAGCGGACAGCGTGCGATAGGCCGGAAGCGCGTGGCCCCTGCCCTGCGCCCATTCCTGCAGCGCGGTCTTGGGATCGCGCGGCGGCGCGCCCATGCCGGCGACCAGCGGCGCGAAAACCCGGCGCAGCGCGGCGTCCGCCGCCGCGAAGCCCGCGTCGAGGTGGATCGCGCCGAGCATGGCCTCGAACGCGTCGGCGAGGACGGAGGCGCGCAGCTCGCCGTCGCGCATCTCGCCCGGCGCGACGCGCAGCGCGCGTGGCAGCCCGGCCTCGCGCGCCAGCGCCGCGAGGCTGGGCTCGCTGACCAGGGCGGCGAAGCGCCGCCCGAGCTCGCCCTCGCTCTCGCCCTCGAAGGCGGCGAGCAGCATCTGCGCGACGACGAGGCCGAGAACGCGGTCGCCCAGGAACTCCAGGCGGTCGAAGGCGAAGCCGCCGCGGCGGCTTCCGGCGGCGAGGGACGAATGGGTCAGGGCCGCCTGCAGCAGGCGCTGGTCGCTGAAGCGATGGCCGAGGAACTCGGCGCCTTGGGCCTGGTCAGTCAATGGCCGAGAACATCCGCCCGTAGCGCAGGCCCGTCGGCCAGCGCCAGAACTCGAACCAGCGCATGTCCTCGTCGAGGGACAGCCAGACGATCTCCGCGCGGCCGACGAGGTTGGCGGCCGGGATGAAGCCCACGGGGCGCGATCCGTCCGGCGCGCGGTAGCGGCTGTCGACCGAGTTGTCGCGGTTGTCGCCCATCGCGAAGTAGTGGTTCGCGGGCACGACGAATTCCGGCGTGTTGTCGAGCTCGTCGCGGTCCGTGCGCTCGAAGATGCAGTGGCGCCGGTTCCCGGGCATCGTCTCGAGGTAGGCGGTCTTGTCGCGCTCGGCCCCGGCCGCGCGCCTGCGGCATTCCTCGCTCGGCTCGCGACGCACCGCCTCGCCGTTGACGTGCAGGATCCCGCCCTTCACCTGGATGCGGTCGCCGGGCACGCCGACGAGGCGCTTGATGTAGTTCTCGGACGGGTTGCTCGGCAGCCGGAAGACGGCGACGTCGCCGCGGGCCGGCTCGCCCTTCGGCACGCGGTCCGGGATCGGGACGACGCCGAACGGGAAGGAATAGCGGCTGTAGCCGTAGCTGAACTTCGAGACGAAGACGAAGTCGCCCACCAGCAGCGTCGGCACCATCGATCCCGAGGGGATGGTGAAGGGCTCGAACAGGAAGCTGCGGATCCCGACCGCGATGAGCACGGCCCAGGCCACGGTCTTCACGGTCTCGATGAAGCCGCCCTCGTTCCGGGGGCCGGGTGTGTCGGACGGCATGCGTGGCAAATCCGGAGGGTGGGCGCGCGCGGCGTAAGTGCGCCGCCGCGTCGCGTGATGTCAAGCGCCGGGCGGCGGGACGGGCACCGCCGAGATGATGACGATCGCCTGCGCCATCGGCGGATCGTCGGTGAGGGAGACGTGGATGGCGGGCTCGTGGCCGGGCGGCACCATGCGGGCGAGGTGCTCGCGCGCGGCGCCCGACAGGCGCATCGTGGGCTGGCCGGAAGGAAGGTTCACGACCTCCAGGTCGCGCCAGTAGACGCCGCGGCGGAACCCCGTGCCCAGCGCCTTGGCGCAGGCCTCCTTGGCCGCGAAGCGCCGCGCGTAGCCCTCCGCGACCGCGGCGCGCCGCTCGCAGCGCCGGCGCTCGCCCTCGGTGAAGCAGCGCCCCGTGAAGCGCGGGCCGAAGCGGCGCAGCGTCTCTGCGATCCGCCGGATGTCGACGAGGTCCGAGCCGAGGCCGAGGATCATCCGCGCGCGCGCTCCGCGGCGCTGATGCAGGGCGTGGCGCGCAGCGCGGCGATGACGTTGGTCAGGTGCTTCACGTCGCGGACCTCGACGTCGATCAGCATCTCCCAGAACTGCGGCGTGCGGTTCACGATCTTCAGGTTGCTGATGTTGCCCTCGTTCTTGGCGATCACCGTGGAGAGCGCGCCGAGCGAGCCGGGCTCGTTGGACACGACCAGCGAGATGCGCCCGACCTTCTGCGCGGGCGCGTCGGCGTCGGCGTCCCAGGACACGTCGATCCAGCGCTCCGGCTGGTCGCCATGGCGCGAGAGCGTGTCGCAGTCGATCGTGTGGATGCGGATCCCCTCGCCCGGCACGACGATGCCGACGATGCGGTCGCCCGCGAGGGGGTGGCAGCACTCGGCGAAATGGACGGCCATGCCCGGGATCAGCCCGCGGATCGGCACGCCGCCCGTCGCGGCGCCGGGGCGCCCGCGGCCGCGCGCGGGCCGCCGGGCGGTCGCCTTCGCCGGCTGCGCCCTGGCGCCGGGGAAGATCGCCTCGAGCACCTGGCGCTCGCCCACCTCGCCGTCCCCGATCAGGACGTAGAGGTCCTCGGCCGACTGGCACTTGAAGCCGCGCAGCACGTTCTCGACCGCCTTGTCGGCGAACTCGTAGCCCTCCGCCTCGAAGGCCTTCTGCAGCATCGCGCGGCCGAGCTCGGCGAACTGCGAGCGCTGCTGGCTGCGGATGAAGCGGCGGATCCGCGCGCGCGCCTTGCCGGTGACGACGAAGCGCTCCCAGAGCGGCGACGGCGTCTGCGCCTTCGAGGTGATGACCTCGACCTGGTCGCCGTTCGAGAGCTGCGTGCGCAGCGGCATCATGCGGCCGTTGACCTTGCCGCCCACGCAGTGGTCGCCGACCTCGGAATGGACCGCGTAGGCGAAGTCGACGATGGTGCCGCCGCGCGGCAGGCTGATCAGCGCGCCCTTCGGCGTGAAGCAGAAGACCTGGTCCTGGAACAGCTCGAGCTTCGTGTGCTCGAGGACCTCCTGCGGGTCCTGCGCGTGCTCGAGCAGCTCGAGCAGCTCGCGCAGCCAGCGATACGACTTGCCCTCGGCCGTCGCCGGGCGCCCGTCCTTGTAGCTCCAGTGCGCCGCGACGCCGAGCTCGGCGACG
>CANMWW010000310.1 GCA_947500965.1 Alphaproteobacteria bacterium | reverse complement strand
TCCCTCCAGCACGTCCAGGCCCCAGACCCGGTTGAAGTCCTCGTCCACGAAGCGCGAGGCGACCGGGTCGGCGGGATCGAAGCGCGCGAAGGCGGCGACGTTGCAGAAGGCGAGGGTGAGCGTGCCGCGGCGCGGCTCGATGCGCCTGCGCAGCAGCCAGTCCAGCGCGATCGCGCCGCAGAGCTCGTTGCCATGGACGAGCGCCGCCAGCAGGACATGCGGCCCTGGCTCGGCGGAGGCGAAGCGCAGGACGTGGTCGATGCCCGTGTTCCCCGCGCGCCATGCCGAGATGTCGGGCGGGGCGAGCTCCAGCGCGTAGGCGTCGGTCGCCTTCCCGGGCGCGGTCATGCGCGCCGCGCGACGCTGTCGAGGACGCGCGAGACGAATTCCTCGCACAGCGCGACCTGCTCCAGCGCGATGAACTCGTCGGGCTTGTGCGCCTGGTCGATGTTGCCGGGGCCGCAGACGATGGTCGGGATGCCCGCCGCCTCGAACAGCCCGGCCTCGGTGCCGAAGGCGACCTTCGACGTGCCGTTGGCGCCGGTGGCCGCCTTGCAGAGGGTCGTGACTTCGGCGGCCTCGTCGGTCGCCAGCCCGGGGAAGCTGGAGCGCTCCTCGAAGCGGAAGCCGGTGTCGCGGTTCACGGCATGCATCGCCGGCTCGAGCTCGTCGCGCGCGAAGGCGACGGCCTCGGCGAGCAGGGCGCGCGGGTCGTGGGCCGGCAGGTGCCGGAACTCGAACTCGAAGCTGCAGTCCTTCGGCACGATGTTGAGCGCGGTGCCGCCCTGGATCGTGCCGGTGTGCACGGTGGTGAAGGGGATGTCGAACTCGTCGTCGAAGGGGCCGTCCGCCGCGAGCCTGCGCCCCATGCGGTTCAGGTTGGCGATGAACTCGGCCGCGTACTGGACCGCGTTGACGCCGCGCGGCGCGAGCGAGGAATGGCACTCGAAGCCGCGTACATGCGCGCGGATCGAGATCTTGCCCTTGTGCGCGCGGATGACCTTCATCTCGGTCGGCTCGCCGACGATGCAGGCATAGGGGCGGACCGGCCGCCGCGCGACCATGTCCAGCATGCGGCGCACGCCGATGCAGCCGACCTCCTCGTCGTAGGAAAAGGCGAGGTGGACCGGCGTGGCGCGGACCTTGGCCTTGATCTCCGGCACCTTCGCGAGGACGACGGCGACGAAGCTCTTCATGTCGCAGGTGCCGCGCCCGTAAAGGCGTCCGTCCTTCTCGACGACCGAGAAGGCGTCGGTGCTCCATTCCTGGCCGTCGATCGGGACGACGTCCGTGTGCCCGGACAGCACGAGCCCCGGCCTGTCCTCCGGCCCGATCGTCGCGAAGAGGTTGGCCTTCCTGCCGGTCTCGTCGTGCACGAGCTCGCTGCGCACGCCATGGCCGTCGAGATAGGCGCGGACCCAGTCCACGAGGTGGAGGTTGGAATCGCGGCTGGTCGTGTCGAAGCCGACGAGGCGGCGGATCATCTCCACCGAGGCGGCGCTTGGGGTCTTCATGGGCCTGGCCGATGCGTTGCGATGGCGGGAAGCGGAGGCGGCACTATAAGGTCGCAAGAGGGGGGCGCAAGCCGCGACGCCCGCGCCCGGTGCCGATCGCGGCGGAGGAACACGCATGACGGGTCGCCACGCTGCCGCTCTCCTCGCGGCCTTCCTCGCGACGCAGGCCGCCGCGCAGGACCTGTCGATCGGCCTCGGTCGCTCGGTCACCTCGATCGACCCGCATTTCCACAACACCGGTCCGAACAACAGCGTCGCGGCGCATGTCTTCGACCGCCTCGTGCACCAGGACGCGAAGCAGCGCCTCGTGCCCAGCCTCGCCCTGTCCTGGCGCGCCGTGGACGACCTGACCTGGGAGTTCCGGCTGCGTCCGGGGGTCTCGTTCCACGATGGATCGCCCTTCGGGGCCGACGACGTCGTCGCCTCCTTCGCGCGCGCGCCGACGGTCGCGGGAAGCCCGTCCTCGTTCGCGCTCTACACGCGCGCGATCGCCGCCGTGGAGCGCGTCGACGAGCTGACGGTCCGCATGCGCACGCGCGAGCCGCACCCGCTGCTCCCCAGCGACGCGAGCGCGATCTCGATCGTGTCGCGGCGCTTCGCCGGCGCGCCGAGCGCGGCCTTCGACTCGCGCGAGGCCGCGCTCGGCACGGGCCCCTACCGCGTCGTGTCCTGGACGCGCGACGAGCGCCTCGTCCTCGCGCGCAACGACGCGTGGTGGGGCGGCCCGACGCCCTGGGCGCGGGTCGACAAGCGGATCCTGCCCGGCGACGCGTCGCGCGTCGCGGCGCTGCTCGCCGGCGACGTGCAGGCGATCGAGGTCGTGCCCACCGCCGACATCCGGCGGCTCGAGGCCGATCCGCGCATCCAGCTGTCGCGCGAGGTCTCCAACCGGCTGCTGTTCCTCAACCTCGACCAGGCCCGGGAGACGACGCCCTTCGCCACGGACCGCGAGGGCAGGCCGCTCGCCGCCAATCCCTTCCGCGACGCCCGCGTGCGCCGTGCGCTCTCGAAGGCCATCAACCGGCAGGCGATCGCCGAGCGCCTGCAGGAAGGGCTGGCGATCCCCGCAGGCGGCGTCATCCCCGACGGCTTCTTCGGCAGCGACCCGCAACTCTCCGCCGAGCCCTACGATCCGGAGGGCGCGCGGCGGCTGCTGGCCGAGGCGGGCTACCCGGCGGCCTTCTCCCTCGTCCTGCATGGCCCCAACGACCACTACCCGAACGACGACAAGGTCGTCGCGGGCATCGCGCAGATGTTCGCGCGCGTGGGCGTCGCGACGCGCGTCGAGGTCATGCCGTGGTCGGTCTATGCCGCCCGGTCCAGCCGCGGTGAGTTCAGCGCCACCTTCTTCGGCTGGGGCGCGGCCACCGGCGAGGCGTCGTCGCCGCTCCGCTCGCTGGTCGCCACGGTCGACCCGGCACGCGGCCTCGGGGCATCCAATCGCGGTCGATATTCCAACGCCGAGTTCGACGCGGCCCTGGCGCTCGCCCTGCGCACCATCGACGATGCACGGCGCGAGGACCTGCTGCGCCGCGCGACGCGCATCGCGATCGCGGACACCGCGATCGTCCCGCTCTACTACCAGGTCAATGTCTGGGCGCTGCGCCGCGGCCTGTCCTACGAGGGCAGGGCCGACGACCAGACGCTCGCCTGGGGCATGCGCCCGTCGCCCTGAGCCCGCGTCCGCGCCGCCGGCGGGCGCAGGTCCTTGCGAAGCCCGGGGCAAGATGCCATAGGCTTCGGCCCGATAGGCCCCGGTCGCGGTCCATGCCGCGGCGACGGGGCCGCGCACAGGAGAGGTATGGACATGGTTTCGCGTGGCTCGCGCGCCTTGCTGGCGTTCGCCCTCGTCCTCGGCATCGCGGCGGCCCCGGCCGCGCGGGCCCAGGACCTCGTGATCGGCGTCCAGTCGGGCGCCACGTCGATCGACCCCCATTTCCACGCGCTGGCGCCGAACGCGGCGGTGCGCGACCACCTGTTCGACCGCCTCGTCCACCAGGACGAGAAGCAGCGCCTCGTCCCCGGCCTCGCCACCGCGTGGCGGTCCATCGACGACCTGACCTGGGAGTTCACGCTCCGCAAGGGCGTGAAGTTCCACGACGGCAGCGAGTTCGGCCCCGAGGACGTGGTCGCGAGCTTCAAGCGCGTCCCCTGGGTCCCGAACTCGCCGTCGTCCTATGCCGCCTTCGTGCGCCCGGTGGTGGACATCGCCGTGGTCGACGGGCACACGCTGCGCATGCGCACGTCCGCCCCGGCGCCGCTGCTGCCGACCATGCTCTCCGCGGTCGCCATCGTGAACCGCAAGGCGGTCGAGGCGCCGACCGCCGACTTCAACTCCGGCAAGTCGGCGATCGGCACGGGCCCCTTCCGCTTCGCCGAGTTCGTGCCCAACGACCGCGTCGTGCTTGCGCGCAACGACGCCTACTGGGGCGACAAGCCAGCCTGGCAGAAGGTGACGCTCAAGCTGATCTCCAACAACGCCGCGCGCACCGCCGCGCTGCTGGCCGGCGACGTCCAGATGATCGAGGCCGTGCCGAGCGCGGACGTGCCGCGCCTGCGCTCGAACCCGCAGGTCGCGCTGCACCGCATCACGTCGAACCGCGTGATCTACCTGTCCTTCGACCAGGTGCGCGACC
>CANMWW010000309.1 GCA_947500965.1 Alphaproteobacteria bacterium | reverse complement strand
CGCTGCTCGAGCTCGACGCGCTCGGCCTCGGCGGCTTCGACTACGTCGATTGCTGCGGCGTGCTGCACCACCTCGAGGATCCCGACGCGGGCCTCGCGTCGCTGGCGCGCGCCACCGCTGCGCATGGCGGCATGGGCATCATGCTCTACGCGCCGCTCGGCCGGACCGGCGTCTACCCGATGCAGGAGGCGCTGCGCGCGCTCGACGCCGGCGAGCCGCCCGCGGAGCGCATCGCCTTCGCGCGCCGCCTGCTCGGCCAGTTGCCGGCGACCAACTGGCTCAAGCGCAACCCCTTCATGACGGACCATCTCGTCGAGGGCGACCCGGGGCTGTTCGACCTGCTGCTGCATGCGCGCGATCGCGCCTATTCCGTCGACCAGGTCCACGACTTCGTCGCGCGCGCCGGGCTGCGCCTCGTCGCCTTCACGCCAGGCGCGCGCTACGAGCCGCGCCACTACCTCTCCGACGCGCAGCTCCTGCGCCGCGCCGAGGCGCTGTCGCCGCGCGCGCGCCAGGCGCTGGCGGAGAACCTCGCGGGCAACATCGGCCGCCACGCCTTCTACGTCGTGCACGCGGCCAACGCGGTCGAGGCGCCGCGGCCGGATTCGCTCGACCTCGTGCCGGTTCCCGCGAATGTCGACATGGCGCAGCTCGCGCGCAGCGTCGGCACCAGCGGCGCCATCTCGGCGACGGTGGACGGGCTGCCCTTCCGGCTGAAGCTGCCCCGGCTCGCCGGCGCGATGCTCGCGCGCGTCGATGGCCGCGCGCGGCTGCACGACATCCAGGCCGGGCTGCAGGCGCAGGACGCGCGGCTCGACGAGGCGGCCTTCCTCGTGCAATTCGCCCAGGCATTCGAGTCCCTGCACGCCCTGGGCAAGCTGATGCTGAGGCGCTGACGATGGACGACACCGGTTCCGATGCAGAGGCGACGCTCCGGCGCGAGCTGCTCCTGGCCTTCCATGTCCTCGACATGGAGGGGCTCGACAGCGGCATCGCCGGCCACCTCACCGCGCGGATCCCCGGCGCGCAGGACTTCTGGTGCCATTCGCATGGCCTCGGCTTCGGCGAGGTGGGCGCACGCGACCTCAACCGCGCGGACATGGGCCTCGCGCGCCTCGAGGGGCGCGGGCGCATCGGCCCGTCGCTGTCGATCCACGCCGCGATCTACCGCGCGCGGCCGGATGTCGGCTGCATCGTCCACGCGCACGACGAGTCGGCCGTGGCGCTGACCGCGACCGGCGCCGAGCTCGAGCCGCTCTACCAGAGCGCGCTGCTGCTGGCCGGCGACGTCGCGACCCATCGCGACTATGGCGGCATCGTCGAGACGGAGGAGAGCGGCCGCGCGCTGGCCGACGCGCTCGGCGCCCGGCGCGCGCTGCTGCTCGCCAACCACGGAACGCTGGTCGTCGGCGCCTCGATCCGCGAGGCCGTGCACGCGGCGGTCATGCTGTCGGCGGCGTGCCGCATCCAGCTGCGCGCGATGGCGGCCGCGCCCGGGCGCGGGCTCCACGCCGTGGACGCCGCGACGGCCGCGGAGGCGAAGTCGTTCCTGCTCTCCCCGCGCGTGCTCGGCATGCGCTGGGACCACTACGTGCGCCGCGCGCTGGCGGCGCGGCCGGGGCTGATCGCCGAGCTCTCGACCCTGCGCGGCTGAGGCGCTCAGTTCGGGCGCTGCGGCGGCGCGTCCGGGTCGGGCTCCGGCAGGCCGGGGGCCGGGCTCGCCTGGTGGTGGACGAGCTTCCAGCCATCCTTCTCGCGGCGGAAGAGATTGGTCGCGACCAGCGCCTGGCCCTGGATGTCCTCGTGGCAGACCACCATCGCCGTGTCGCCCCAGACGAAGGCGCGCGGCGCGACGCAGGCGATGCGCGGCGCCTGCGGGTTGACGAGGATGCGCGTCCAGCTCGCCATCACGGCGTCGCGGCCATGCAGCGGCGGCCAGCCAGGATGGATGCACAGCACCGGCTCGACGCGCCCCCAGGCGCGGTCCATCGCGTCGATGTCGCGGTCGCAGAACGCCCGGTAGAAGGCCTCGTTGGCGAACAGCACCGCCTCGCGGTCGGCGATCGCGGTCATGGCTTGGGGTCGCAGGCGCAGCGTGGCGCGACGTTCCGCGGGACCATGGCCTCGACCAGCCTCGACCGTGCTCGACGTTTCATCCCTCGAGAAAAGCAGCGCGCGAGCGCGCGCGCAAGCCAGCCATCGGCGTCACCGCCCGCGGCCCGCCTTGTAGGCCCTCATCGCCGCCAGGGCGCGCGCCGAGGGCTCCGGCAAAGGCTCGGCAGCGGCCATCGCCTGGCCGGCCTCCTCCTTGGGAGTGACCGCGCGGCGCAGGGCCTCGACGGTCTCCGGCGCCACGCGCCCGCGGATCATCGACAACTTCTCGAGGATCTGCCGCTCGAGCGCCCGCCTCTCTTCCGGCTTCACGACGCCTCCCCCGGGGTTGCACGCATGGCGCAGGTTCGCTCCTGCGACGGCCATGCACAGCGGGAGTTGCTCCAGAGGGGAGCAGATCGCGTTTGCCAATCCGGCCGCGACCCAACGACATGCCTCGGGAAGCGGGCACCCGGGCGTGCCGCGCGGGCCGGAGGGCGATCGAAGGCGCATGACCACGTCGGTACCATCCGGAACGCGCGCATGGCTGCCCATCGCCGCCGATTGCATCCTGGCGATCGCGATCGTCGCCTCCGCCTTCGGCGCGATGGCCTCGAGCATCCCCGATCGCGATGCGCTGCTCGGCTCCATCGCCCTGGCCGCGGTTCGAGGCAGCATCGCGGTCTTCACCGCGGAGTTCGCCCTGCGTGCATGGGCAGCCATTCAGAAGGGCCATGGCGCCACCTATGTCGCCTCCTTCGCGGGCGCGATCGACCTTGCCGTCGTGCTGCCAGGCTGGGCGGCGCTGTTCTCCGATGCCCTCGCGAGCGCGGCAGGCATCGCGGGGATCCTCGCGCTCCTCAAGCTCTGGAGGTTCCTGCCGGCGCTGGCGATCCTCGGCGCGGTACTGATGCGCGAGGGCAAGGCGCTCGCAGCGGCACTGGCGGCGATGCTCGTGCTGCTAGCGCTGGTCTCGACCTTCATGTTCCACCTCGAGCGCGAGGCCCAGCCCGAGATCTTCCGCTCGATTCCCCACGCACTCTGGTGGGGTATCGTGACGATGGCGACGGTCGGCTACGGCGACATGGCCCCGGTGACGCTCGCAGGCCGCGTCTTCGGCGGCCTGACCATGACGCTCGGCATCGCCATGTTCGCCGTTCCCGCCGGCATCATCGCCACCGGATTCGCCGACGAGTTGAGGAAGCGCGAGGTCATGGTGACGTGGCGCAGCGTGGCGCGCGTGCCGCTCTTCTCGCGCCTCGACGCGAACCGGGTCTCCGAGATCGCCGGGATGCTCAAGCCGGGGATCGTTCCCGCGCACAGCGTCATCGTGCGCCGCGGGGACGCGGCCGACGCGATGTTCTTCGTCATGGAGGGCGAGGTCGAGGTCGAACTCCAGCCGCATCCCGTGCGGCTGGGACCGGGGGAGTTCTTCGGCGAGATGGCGCTGGTGAGCGGCCTGCGCCGCAACGCAACCGTCTCCTCCGTCACCGAATGCAGGCTCCTTCGCCTGCATGTCGCGGATTTCCGCCGCCTCGCCGAGGCGAATCCGGAGATCCTCGACGAGATCCGCAAGGTGGCGGCCGGCCGCGCTGGCCGCGACGGCGAACAGGCCACTCCCGGGCGATAGCGCCGCGGTGAAGGGCTACGGACGAAGCCTCAGGCCCCGAGCGACAGCAGCAGCGGCTGGTGGTCGGAGGCGTCGGTCGTCACGTCGACCGCCAGCGCGCGCAGCCGCGGCGCCAGCCGCCCGGAGACGAAGAAGAAGTCGCGCGCGTGGCCGCCCTGCGGCCATTGCCTGCGGTCATGCACGCCGCAGGTCGGGTCGTGCGGGCGCGCGCCATGCAGCGCGGGCCAGGCGTCGACATAGGCGCCCGGCGCCGTCGTCGCGGCGTAGCTCGCCTCGTCGAGCGGGAAGTTGAAGTCGCCGCAGAGCACCGTGCCGGCCACCGGCGGCAGCGCGCCATAGGGCCCCTTGCCCGCGGGCGCCGGCGCGGCGTCGCGCGCGGTCCATTCGGCCTCGAGCGCGACCAGCCGGTCGGCCTGCGCGCGACGCTGGGCGAGCG
>CANMWW010000308.1 GCA_947500965.1 Alphaproteobacteria bacterium | reverse complement strand
CGCCGCCGGTGGCGGCATGGACCGCGGCGAAGGCGCCGTCGTCCAGCGCCGGGTCGCCGCGCCAGGCCACGGCGGCGAGGCGGTGCTCGACATAGCTGCGCGTCTCGCGCGCGGAGAGCGGGCCGAGATGGTAGGACGCGATCACGCGCTGGCGCAGCTGCTCGAGGTCGGGCGACGCGATGGTCGCGCGGAACTGCGGCTGGCCGAGGAGGAAGCTCTGAAGCGGGGCCTGCGCGCCGGACTGGAAGTTCGAGAGCATGCGCAGCTCCTCGAGCGCTGGGATGCTCAGGTTCTGCGCCTCGTCGACCACCAGGAGGCAGCGCCGACCCTCCGCCTGGTTCGCCAGCAGGAAGGCCTCGACGCGGCCGAGCAGGTCGGCCTTGCCGGCGCCGGCGATCGGGAGGCCGAAGGCCGCCGCGACCATGCGCAGCATGTCGTCGCCCTGCAGCTGGGTCGACACGACGCGCGCCGCGACGAAGCGGCTGCGGTCGAGCGTCTCCAGGAGGTGGCCAACCAGCGTCGTCTTGCCGGCGCCGACCTCGCCGGTGATGACGATGAAGCCCTCGCCGCGGTCGAGGCCGTAGGACAGGTGGGCGAGCGCGGTGCGGTGCACCGAGCTCTCGAAGAAGAACCGGTGGTCCGGCGAGAGCTGGAAGGGCGGGGCGGACAATCCGTAGAAGGTCTCGTACATCCGCCCGCCATTCCTGCCGCTAGAAGGTCTTTCGCAAGGTCGCGAAGACCACGTTCTCGTCGTAGGAGCCGCTGAACTCCGAGGGCTGGAACCTCGGCCCGCTGACGTCCCTGCGCAGGTGCGCGATCCCCGCCCCGGCGCGGAGCGTCTCGTTGATGTCCCAGGAGAGCCCGACCCGCGCGGTCCAGGTCCTGGCGTCCCCGGAGGCCGAGCCATCCTGCTCGCTGCGCGTGTCGGAATAGGACAGCGTGGTGGCGGACGATATGACCTGCGTCAATCGGCGCTCCCACGAGCCTGCCGCGGCGATCGTGGTGTCGTCGCGGGCCGTGCCGGTGGTGATGCCGGCAAATCGCGTGTCGCGGCGCGCGTGCTGCGCGGTGAACTGGAGCGCGTCGCGCGGCCAGGGTATCCGCACCGTGGCGAGCAGCGTCCTGGACAGGAAGGTGCGGTCGCCCTGGTCGAAGGACGGATCGCGGCCGACATAGGGCAGGCCGGTGCGCGTGTCGACGATCTGGCCGGAGGCGTCGCGCGCGAGGAAGGACAGACCGCCCTGCGACTGCAGCGCCTGGTTCTCCACCGCCTCGCGGTAGGACAGCGTGAAGGACGTGCCGGCCTGCGTGGTGGCGGTGCCGCTGGACGACCAGTTGCTTCCGCCATAGCGCTCGCCGTAGGCGAACTCGAGGCGCGCGCGCTCGGAGGGCGTAAGGCGCAGGCCCGCGTTCCAGAAGGGCTCGGACAGGTCGTCGCGGAAATCCCCGCTCTCGATCCTGTCGTGGCCGGCCGCGCCGATCACCGCGACCTGGCGGTTGATCGACCAGCCCGGCTGGAATTCCACCGTGTCGCGTCGGTAGGTGGCCGAGGACCCGCCGATGCGGGGCGCATTCGCGCCGGTCCCGTCGGACACGCGCGTCTCCGCGTGCTCGGCCCCGAGGCGCCAGGACAGGCGGTCGAAGTTCTCCCCGCCCTTGAGGTATCCGGAGACGACATGGATGTCGGTGTCGGAGATCAGGGGAGGCGCGCTGCCGCTGGCCGGGTCCGGCCCGTCGCGTCGCGCCAGCGTCTGCCCGAAGCGGTAGCGCGCCTCGCCATCCGCCCAGGAGCCGAGCCGCGTGCGCCAGTAGGGGCTCAGCGCGTAGCTGTAGAACTGCGCCGCCCCGCCATCGGCCTGCCGCCGGTCGATCGCGGAGGTCGTGCCTCGCGCGAGCACGGGCGACTGGCCCGCGAAGGCGCCGAAATCGACCATCAGCTGGTCGGGTAGAAGCTCCGCGGTTCCGGTGCCGCGCAGGTCGTGGCGTACGCCGTTGAGGTCGTCCTGCCGGAGATACGCGTCGTAGCCGAGCGCGTAGTCGAGGTCGACCTTCAGCCCGGCGCCCTTCGACGTCACACCGATGCCCGGCGAGATGGTGGTGACGAAATCCGATTTCCTGTCGCGGGCGGTCTGCCGCGCATTGTCGGTGAAGGCCTCGCGCAGTTCGATCCGGGGGACGACCTGTCTTTCCTGCGCGGCGGCCTGTCCGGCGAGGAGGGCCACCGCGAGCGCGGCGGAGGCGCGGGCGGGGATCCGCCGGCGGGGATGTCGGAGAACCATGCATAGCGAGATAGCACGGATCCCCGCGGCTATTGAACGCCTGCGTCCTTTCCTCGCGGCCTAGCACCCTTGCCCCGGTCCTCGCCGTATCCGTATCCGTAGCCGTAGCCGCCGGGCCCGAACTCGTCGCGGGCCAGCGACGGCCGGGCCTTGTTGAGCAGCAGGCTGATCGACGGGCAGCGGCCGATCAGGGCGAGCGCGGCCCTGATCGCGCTGGCGCGCGTGCGGTCGGCCTCCACCACCAGCAGCGCCTGGCCGGCGCAGAGCGAGATCACGCTCGGCTCCGATGTCGCGAGGGCGGGCGGCGTGTCGATCACCACGATGCGGTCGCGGTAGCGCGCGGCGAAGGACTGGACGAGCCGCGCCATGCGATGGGAGGCGAATAGTTCGGGTGCCCGATGATCCGGGCGACCCGAGGGGATGACCGCGAGGTTGCGCAGGTTGGCGACGCGGATCATCGCGTCCCCGGGATCGATGGCGGGGTCGTCGAGCAGGTCCGTCAGCCCGGGCCCGTCGCCGAGGCCCAGCACCCGCGCGACCGATGGCCGCCTGATGTCCGCGTCCACGAGCAGGACGCTGTAGTCCTGCTCGCGCGCGATGGAGAGGGCGAGGTTGCAGGCCGTGAAGGTCTTGCCCTCGCCGGGCCGGGCGCTGGTGACCATCACCACGTTCGCGTTGGGATGGCGCGTCGCGGCCGCGTCGAAGGCGCGCAGCAGGAGCGGGCGCTTCACGATGCGGAACTGCTCGGCCACCTCGCTCCATTCGGCGTCGGGCGTGACCATGCCCGCGTCGCGCAGGCGCGCGAAGTCGATCTCCTCCTGCCGGCTCCTGCCGGACCAGGACCGCGCGAGGTCGGCGGTGGCGCCCGCCCGCGGCGTGGCGTCGCTCCCGCGCGCCGGGCGCTCGGGCTCGACGTCCGGCAGGGGAAGCGCGCCGCGCGATCCGCCGCCCCCCTGCTCGCGGCGCAGCCGCATCGCCGCGCGCTCGACCAGTCCCGGCCCGTCCGCCATGTCGCTCATGGGCTCAGCTCCAGGCCGCCCCGACGACCCGCATGAGCGCGTCGAGGGGAAGCCGGTCGATGGAAAGGGGCAGGCGATGCGCGACCGCGACCAGCCCCGCGCAGGTACCCGCGAGGAGCAGGATGGCGCCCGCGAAGGCGACCGCGCCGGCGATCCGCCGGCGCGTCATCGCGGGGCTGCGCAGGGCGGAAACGCTGCCGAGGACGGGGAGCTCGAAGGCCTCGCGCAGGCGCGCCGTCGACGCGAAGCTGTCGTCGAACTGGGCGAGCAGCAGGGTGAAGCCCGCGCCCGCCGCGAGGCCGCCGACGAGGACCCCGAGGAAGAGGGCGGCGCGGTTCGGCGCGCTCGGCTCCACCGGCAGCCGCGGCGGGTCGACGATGCGGAACTGGACCGTGTCGGTGCGCTCCTCCGCGGCCTGCGCGAGCCGGGCCTGCTCGCGGCGCGCCAGCAGCTGCTCGTGGCTGGTCTTGATGACGGCGTAGTCGCGGTTCAGGTTCGCGAACTGGGCCTCGATGTCGAGCGCGCGCTGCGCCATGCCGCGCAGGCGATCGATCTCCGCGTCGGCCTGCTCCAGCCGGCCCTCGAGGGCGGAGAGGCGCGTGTCCTCGTCGGCGAGCCTGAGGCGCAGCTGCTCGTGCACCGGGTTGACGACCTGCACCATCGCCTGGCGCTGGTTCGCGGCCGCGACGGGCCTGTCCTGCAGCGCGGCGAGCGCGCGCCGCGCCGCGACCACGTCGGGATGGCGGTCGGTGTAGCGCTGGAGCAGCGCGTCGAGGTTGCGCCGCGCCTCCTGCAGCTGGCGCTGCGCGGCGCTCGCCTCGGCGCCGACGCCGACGGCGGCGCCCCGCAGCTCGCGCGTCTCGGGGG
>CANMWW010000307.1 GCA_947500965.1 Alphaproteobacteria bacterium | reverse complement strand
GATCGGCTCGGCACGCTCGATCATGTAGACGAGGTCCTCGCGCAGGCCATGCGCGCGGGCGACGAGGCCCTCGAGCCCGCGGCCCGCGTCGGCGGCCGCGGCCTCGAGCGCGCGCACGCCGGCCTCGGCGCGCGCGGTGGCCTGGGTGAAGTCCGCCATGAGCTGGGCGAACTGCGCCTTCTCGCTGCGCAGCAGCGCGATGCGCCGCTCGAGGCGCCAGGCGAAGGCGATCGTGGCAAGCAGGAGGCCGGCGACGAGGATGTCGAGGAGCGTCGACGCGCCGCTCATGGCACATCTCCTCCGCGCGGCACCTCGGCCTCGATGCTCACGGCGATGCGGGAGCCCCGCCGCCCCATCCGGCCGAGGAACATGGTGCGGTCGCCGCAGCGCAGTTCCACGAGGCTCTCCGGGGTGGCGTCGAACATGATCTGGCTGCCGACCTCGAGCGCCATCACGTCGCGCAGCGACATCGTCTGCTGCTCGAGCACGGCGTCGACGGTGACGTCGGTCTGGCGAAGCTGCGTCGCGAGGTGGGTCTCCCAGATCGAATCGCGGCCGAACTTCTCGCCGAGGAACATCTGCAGCAGGAGCTCGCGGATCGGCTCCAGCGTCGAGTAGGGCAGCAGAAGCTCGAGGCGGCCGCCGCGATCCTCCATGTCGACGCGCAGGCGCGCGACGACGGCGGCGTTCGCGGGGCGCGCGATGGTCGCGAAGCGCGGGTTGGTCTCCAGCCGGTCGAAGACGAACGTCACCTTGGAGAGCGGCTCGAAGGCAAGCGTGATGTCGCGCAGCACGATCGTCGTCAGGCGCTCGACCAGCTGGCGCTCGATCGTGGTGTAGGGCCTGCCCTCGATGCGCATCGCCGCGGTGCCGCGCCGGCCGCCGAGCAGGACGTCGACGATCGAGTAGATCAGCGCGCTGTCGACGGTCAGCAGGCCGTAGTTGTCCCACTGCTCCGCCTTGAAAACGCAGATCATCGCGGGCAGCGGGACCGAGTTCAGGTAGTCGCCGAAGCGCGTGGAGGTGATGGAATCGAGGCTGACCTCGACGTTGTCGGACGTGAAGTTGCGCAGCGAGGTCGTGAGCATGCGCACGAGGCGGTCGGAGACGACCTCGAGCATCGGCAGGCGCTCGTAGGACACGAGCGCCGAGTTGATGATCGCCTGGATGCCGCTGGCGCCGGTCGAGTTGCCCTCGCCGTCGAAGCCGAGCAGCGAGTCGATCTCGTTCTGGCTGAGCGCCTTGGCGTTGCCGTCGCCCTGGCCTTCCCAGTCGTCGGATCCCTGTTCGTCGCTCATGCGCGCGTCCTCCCCGCCTTCGCCTGCGCCGCCGTCATTGCAGGAGCATTTCCTTGAACAGCACGTCGTTCACCTTGGCCGGCTGCGCCGACGTGTTGACGCGCGCCAGGAGTTCCTCGCGCAGCCTGTAGAGGCCCGCGGACCCGCGAAGGTCCTCCGGCCGCAGCTCGCGCAGGTAGGTCTGGAAGGCGTCGATCACGCGCGGCAGCACGGCCTCGACGCGCTGGATGTCGGCGGGATCCGAGAGCTCGAGGCTGAGGCTGATCTTCAGGAAGCTCGAGCGACGGCCCTGCCCGCCGTTCAGGTTCACGAGCAGTTCGGGCAAATTGTAGAAGACGGCCGGCTTCGGGGGCTTGGCCTCCTCCGCCTTCGCGGCCGCGGCCTCGTCCTTCTTCGCGAAGAAGAGGAAATACGCGGCCGCGCCACCGCCGCCGAGCAGGAGCACCGGCACGACGATCATGAGGATGAGCAGCAGCGGGCTCTTCTTCTTCGCCGCCGCGGCCTCGCCCTCCCCGGGCGCACCCTCGGTCTTCGCGTCCTTGTCGGCTTCCGCCATGCTTCCCTCGCTCGGCGCTCCATCGCGCGGATCGGCTTTCTAGGCGAGGACGGTTAACAACCGATTGAAACCGCGCGGGCGGCAGCAAAGACCCGGCACAATCTGCCGGTCAGGGCCGAACGTAACCCGCGAGCGATGCCGCAAATCGTTGAAAAAGCGAGGGAACGCGGCTGGCACGGGCTTCGCAAGGAAGGACGCGAAAGATCCGGGGCCCATGGTCCCGGATGCCCGGCGCGGGAGAACCCGCGCAACGCTTCTGGAGCGCCGATGGAGAACCCGTCCTTCATTGCGATCTCGCACCTGGCAGGCCTGCGCCGCCAGCTCGACGTGATCGCGAACAACGTCGCGAACGCCGCCACGGCCGGATACCAGGGCGAGCGCATGTCCTTCGAGACGATGGTCTCGCGCAAGGCCCGCTCCCCCGGCGTCGGCGGTGCTGGCCAGGCCGCGTCCTTCGTCGTCGACAAGGGCCTCTGGCGCGACTACCGCCCGGGCCCCGTCGAGCGCACCGGCAACACCTTCGACGTCGCGCTGATCGGGCCCGGCTACATCGCGGTCCAGACCGAGGAAGGCGAGCGCTACACGCGCGCCGGCGCCTTCCGCACCGACGCGCAGGGCCGCCTTGCCCTCGGCAACGGCGCCCTCCTCCTCGGCGACGGCGGCCAGCCGATCACGGTGCCGCCCGGCGAGACCCAGTTCGAGATCGACCGCCGCGGCGTGATCACCGGCAAGGACGGCGTCGTCGGCCGCATCCGCGTGGTGCGCTTCGACGACGAGCAGGCGCTGCGCCGCACCGGGAACATGCTGCTGGAGACCGAGTCCGAGCCGCGACCGGTCGACCGCAGGACCGAGGTCGCGCAGGGGATGATCGAGAAGTCGAACGTCCAGAGCGTCTCGGAGATCACGCAGATGATCGAGCTCACGCGCCGCTACCAGTCGGCGTCGCGGATGATCGACCAGGAGCACGAGCGCGCGCGGCGCGCCATCGACAAGCTTTCCCGCGTCGGCTGACCGGCGCGCCCAGGACACACGAGGAGACAACCCATGCGTTCCCTCAGCATCGCGGCCACGGGCATGCTCGCCCAGCAGCTGAACGTCGAGACGATCTCGAACAACATCGCGAACATGAACACCACGGCGTTCAAGCGCCAGCGCGCCGAGTTCCAGGACCTGCTGTACCAGAACCAGCGCCGCGCGGGCGCCGCGTCCTCGGACGCCAACACCGTGGTCCCGTCGGGCATCCAGCTCGGCCTCGGCGTGCGCGCCGCGGCGGTCTACCGCATCACCGAGCAGGGCAACGTGACGACCACCGGCAACTCGCTGGACGTCGCGATGCAGGGCAAGGGCTGGTTCCAGGTCGAGCTGCCCTCCGGCGAGACGGCCTACACCCGCGCCGGCTCCTTCCAGCTGAGCGCCGAAGGCAAGATCGTGACGGCCGACGGCTACACGGTGAAGGGCGGCGGCACGATCCCCCGCGACGCGATCGACATCTCGATCAACACCTCCGGCGAGGTGCTCGTGAAGCAGCCCTCGCAGTCGCAGCTGCAGCGCGTCGGCCAGTTCGAGCTCGCCAGCTTCGCGAACGACGCCGGCATGCAGGCGATCGGCGACAACCTGTTCCAGAACACGCCGGCCTCGGGCGACCCGGTCACCGGGACGGCCGGCCGCCAGGGCTTCGGCACGACGCTGCAGGGCTTCCTCGAGACCTCCAACGTCAACACCGTGCAGGAGGTCACCAACCTGATCACGGCCCAGCGCGCCTACGAGATGAACTCGAAGGTGATCCAGGCCTCGGACGAGATGATGTCGTCCCTGAACCAGCTGCGCTGAGGAGCCTCGCCGCCATGCGCATCCCCTCCCTCCTCCTCGCCGCCGCCATCGCAGCGACCGCCGCCGCCGCCGACGCGGCCACGCTGCGCCCCTCGGCCACCGTCGACGCCGACGTCGTGCGCGTCGGCGACATCTTCGAGGACGCCGGCCACCTCGCCGAGGCGGTCATCGCGCCGGCGCCGCGGCCGGGCCGGCGCTACGTCCTCGACGCCAACTGGCTCGCCGACAATGCGCGCGCCATGGGCATCGACTGGCGCCCGTCCTCGCGCTTCGACCGCATCGTCGTCGATCGCCCGGGCCGGATCGTCGGGCGCGAGGCGATCTCCGAGGCCCTGCGCGACGCGCTGCGCCTCGAGGGCGCGCCAGCCGGCGCCGGGATCGAGTACGCCGGCCGCGCGCCGGAGCTCTCCGTGCCGCTGCAGGCGCCTCCCGGCCTCGACATCCAGTCCCTCTCCTACGACCGCGCGACGGGACGCTTCTCGGCGAT
>CANMWW010000306.1 GCA_947500965.1 Alphaproteobacteria bacterium | reverse complement strand
GATCGAGAGCTCGCCCGAAAGGCGGCGCGGCGCGGCGGCAAGCGCGGCCGCGGCGTCGCCGCGGGCCATGCGGTGCGGAGGGCAGACGAAGTCGCCGCGCGCCATCGCCGTCGCGACGTCGAGGACGGCCTCGCGGGGCGCGAAGCGTGCGCGCACGGCGCGGGCGGCCTCGCGGGCCAGCGCGAGGCTGGGCGCGGCGACGGCGGCGATCGGCTGGCCCGCGTATTCGGCGACGCCCTCGGCGAGGATCGGCTCCGGCCCGTGGATCGGGCCGACGTCGTTGCGGCCTGGGATGTCGGCGGCGACGATCGCGGCGCCGTCCGGCCCGAGCAGGGCGAGCGCCGGCGCGAGGTCTATCGCGAGGATGCCGGCATGGGCCTCGCCCGACAGGACGAGCGCGGCGTGGAGCAGGCCGGGTGGCTCGGGGATGTCGTCGACGTAGGGCGCGGCGCCGGTCACGTGCTCGCGCGCGCTGTCGTGCGGCAGCGGCAGGCCGACCGGGGGCGGAGAGGGCGGGGCGCGCTCAGCCATCGGCCCGGGTCCGCGCGCGGGGCGTGCCGTCGCGCTGCTCGGCCGCGAAGCGCAGCCAGAGCATGGCGGCGACGCGGCGGCGATAGGTGGCGCTGGCGCGCAGGTCGTCGATCGGCCGCATCGCGGCGCCCAGCGCCTCGACCATCGCGGCGTCGAGCGCGGCGTCCCAGCGGCGCCCCGTCGCGATCGCCTCGACGGCAGGCAGCCGCAGCGGCACCGCCGCCATCCCGCCATAGGCGATGCGGCATGCGTCCACGCGGCCATCGGCGCCGAGCTCCATGGCGAAGCAGGCACAGGTCGCGGAGATGTCGGAATCGATCCGCCGCGAGACCTTGTAGGCGGCGACGCGCGTGCCCGGCCGGGGCTTCGGCACGCGGATGCGCGCGATGACCTCGCCCGGCTCGAGCGCGGTGCGCCGGTAGCCGGCAAAGAACCGGTCGAGCGCGACGCGCCGCGCTCGGCCGGCCCGCCAGAGCTCGAGCTCGGCGCCGAGCGCGAGCAGCATCGGCGCGCCATCGCCGATCGGCGACGCGTTGGCGAGGTTGCCGCCGATGGTCGCGACGTTGCGGACCTGGAGCCCCGCGAAGCGCGCGACGAGTTCGTCCAGCCCCGGCCAGAGCGCGGCCAGCGGCGCGTGCGCCTCCGCCCAGGTCGCCGCCGCGCCGATGTCGAGGACTTCGCCGTCGTCGTGCACGCCGCGCAGTTCCGCCACGCCGGCGAGCGAGACCATCGCGTCGAAGCGCGCGTGCTTCTTGGTGATCTCGAGGCCGAGGTCGGTGGCGCCGGCGACGAAGACGGCGCCGGGCGCCTCGGCGAGCACGGCGTCTAGCCCGGCGAGGTCGCGCGGCGCGAACCAGCGGCGGTCCCCGGCCGCGTAGCGCAGCCCGCGGGCGCCGGGCAGCGCCTCGAGCCGCGCGCGGCGCGCGGCGACGTCGCGCGACAGGTCGAGGCCCGCTGGCGGCAGCTCGCGCATGCGCCGCGCCGCCGCGAGGATCGGCCTGTAGCCCGTGCAGCGGCAGAGATTGCCCGCGAGCGCGCGCAGCGTCGCCTCGTCGCCGGGCGGCTGTGCGTCGTGCCGCATCGCGCACAGGCTCATGACGAAGCCGGGCGTGCAGAAGCCGCATTGCGAGCCATGGCACTCGACCATCGCCTGCTGCGCGGGGTGCAGCGCGCCGTCGGCGCCGGCGAGGCTCTCGATCGTCGCGAGCTCGTGGCCGTCGAGCGTCGCGACCGGGCGGATGCAGGCGTTGACGGCGCGGCACGCCAGCCCGCCCGCGCCATCGGGCGCCGAGACCACGACGGTGCAGGCGCCGCAATCGCCCTCGGCGCAGCCTTCCTTCGTCCCGCGGCGGCCGGCCGGGCCGCGCAGCCACTCCAGCACGGTCGTGTTAGGATCGACGCCGTCGATCTCCTGCACGCGCCCGTCGAGGATGAAGGAAATGCGTCCGGCCATGCGCCCCCTGGATCGTCCGCGTCGCGGACGCCCATGGGAGAATCCGACCCGGAGGGGTGTCGTGGCAAGCGTGCTCGGATGAGCGCGGCCGCGATACGTGCGCGCGCCGCCGAACTCGGCTTCGACGCCGTGGGCGTGGCGCGGGCGGAGGCGCCGCCCGGGGCCGGGGAGGGGCTCGCCGCCTTCCTCGCCGCCGGCCACCATGGCGGCATGGGATGGATGGCGGAGAAGGCCGACCGGCGGGCGGACCCGCGCGCGCTCTGGCCCGAGGCGCGCAGCGTGGTGATGCTCGGCGCGAGCTACGCCCCCGACGCCGACCCGATGGAGATGCTGGCGCGGCGCGATCGCGGCGCGATCTCCGCCTATGCGCGGCGGCGCGACTACCATGACGTCGTCAAGGGCCGGCTCAAGACCCTCGCGGGCTGGATGGCGGCGCGGCTCGGCGGCGAGGCGAAGGTCTTCGTCGACACCGCGCCGGTGATGGAGAAGCCGCTGGCCGCCGCGGCCGGGATCGGCTGGCAGGGCAAGCACACCAACCTTGTCTCCGGCGCGCATGGCTCCTGGCTCTTCCTCGGCGCGGTGTTCACGACGCTGGAGCTGGAGCCCGACGCGCCGCACGAGGATCGCTGCGGCAGCTGCACGCGCTGCCTCGACGCCTGCCCGACGCAGGCCTTCCCGGCGCCCTACCGGCTAGATGCGCGGCGCTGCATCGCCTACCTGACGATCGAGCATCGCGGCCACATCGCGCGCGAGTTCCGCGCGGCGATCGGCAACCGCGTCTTCGGCTGCGACGACTGCCTTGCCGTGTGCCCGTGGAACAAGTTCGCGCGCGCCTCGCGCGACGCGGCGCTGGCGGCGCGCGTGGAGCTGGACGGCCCGGGCCTCGCGGCGCTCGCCGCGCTCGACGACGCGGGGTTCCGCCGGCTCTTCGCGGGCACGCCGGCCAAGCGCACGGGGCGCGACCGCTTCCTGCGCAACGTGCTCGTGGCGATCGGCAACTCCGGCGACGCGGCGCTGGCGGGAGCGGCGCGCGCGCGGCTGGACGATGCCTCGCCGCTGGTGCGCGCGATGGCCGCCTGGGCCCTGTCGCGCCTGGTGCCGCGCGCGGAATTCGAGCGCCTGCGCGCCGAACGCGAGCCCGCCGAGCCCGACGCCGACGTGCGCGCGGAGTGGCACGCCGCCTGAGCGGCCGGGGCGGGCGCCGGCGGCGCGGGCGGCTCTTCGTCGACGCCTCGCGTGCGCATCCGCCCGATTGCGGCGTTGCGGCGGCGTGCGGCGGCAGCATACCCTGCCACGCCGAAATACCTTTTCCCGACACCGCCGAGGCAATGATGTCCCAGGTCCTGTTCCGCAACCTCCAGCTCCTCGACCCGAACTGGGACGCGCCGCGCGGCGGCTACGAGCTGCTGGTCGAGGGCGACAGGATCCGCGAGGTCTCCGCGAAGCCGATCAAGGCGAGGGATGCCCAGGTCGTCGATTGCGGCAAGCGCACGCTGATGCCCGGGCTGATCGACTGCCACGTCCATGTCTACCTCTCCGAGGTCTATATCCGCCGCCTCGAGGAGGTGCCGCTGACGCTGATGACGGCGCGCGCGACCGACATCATGCGCGGCATGCTCTCGCGCGGCTTCACGACGGTGCGCGACACCGGCGGCGCCGACTGGGGCATCAAGGCGGCCGTCGAGAGCGGCCTCGTCCAGGGGCCGCGCCTGTTCATCGCGGGGCGCGCGATCGGCCCGACCGGCGGCCACAGCGACTCCCGCCGCCGCACCGACTATGGCGCCAGCTGCAAGTGCTGCAACGCGATGGCCTTCTGCATGGAGATCGCCGACGGCCCCGACGCCGTGCGCCAGGCGACGCGCGAGCAGATCCGCCAGGGCGCCGACCAGGTGAAGATCATGGTCTCCGGCGGCGTCGCCTCGCCCTACGACCCGCTCGACTCCCGCCAGTACTCGCTCGACGAGATCGCGGCCGCGGTCGAGGAAGCCGACGCCTTCGGCAAGTACACCCAGGCCCATGCCTACACGCCGGTCGCCATCCAGCGCGCCATCGCCCAGGGCGTGCGCACGATCGAGCACGGCAACCTGATCGACGCCGCCTCGGCGAAGATGATGGCGAAGAAGGGCGCCTACCTCGTCGCCAACCTCGTCGCCTACTACGCGATGAAGGAGCGCGCGACGGAGTTCGGCATGGGCAAGG
>CANMWW010000305.1 GCA_947500965.1 Alphaproteobacteria bacterium | reverse complement strand
CGGCGCCTCGGGCAGCGCATCGACGCCCGCGGCGATCGCGTGGAAGGCGTCGCGCGCGCCCGTCCAGGCCTCGCGCGCCTTCGCCTCCGCCTCCAGCGCCGCGTCTCGCGCCTCGCGCCGTGCCCGCGCCGTCGCGGCATGGGACGCCGCGTCCTCGCGCAGGGAAGTCGCCCGCGCCTCGAGGGCGCGCGCCTCGGCGCGCAGCCCCTCCACCTCGGCGCGGTGCCGGTCGCGCAGCGCGGCAAGTCCGGGATCGTGCATCGGATGGTCGGTCGCTCCGCAGACCGGGCAGGCCTTGCCATCGACGAGCGTGGCGCGCAGGCGCCCGGCCGCGTCGCCGAGCGTCGCCTCGAGCCCGGCGAGCATGTCCGCGATGCCATCGAGCCGCGCGCATGCGCGCCCATGCGCCTCGCCGAGCGTCGTGGCCTCGTGCATCGCGTCGATGGCGAGCGTGTCGGCTTCCCCGGCCTGAGCGGCGGCGCGGGCGGAGGCCTCGCGCGCCTCGGCCGCGTCGCCCGCGCTCCGGACGAGAACGCCGGCGCGCTCGAGCGCCTCGCCGAGCGACCTCTCGCGCGCGACCAGCGCGGAAATGTCCGCGGCGTCGAGCGCCCGCGGGCCCGAGGCGATCTCCGCGTCGCACGCGCGCGCCTCCCCGGCGAGCCGCGCATGGGCGCGTGCCGCCTCGGCCTCGCCGCGCGCCGGATCGGCGCCATCGCGCAGCAGCGCGGCGATCGCCTTGCGCTCTTCCGCGGGGCAGGCTTCCGCCTCCGCCTCGCGTCGCGCCGTGGCGTGCGCGGCGTCGACCTGGACGTCGAGCGCCGTCGCCCGGTCCCATTCGGGCTCCAGGCGGGCGATCTCCGCCTCCGCGTCCGCCAGCGCCGCGCGCGCCGCCGCGACATCCGCCCTGGCCTTCCGCGCCTTCGCCGACGCGGCGGCGAGCTCCGCGTCCGCCGCGTCGCGTGCGCGCGCCTTCGTCGCCGCGTCGGCCTGCGCGCGCGCCGCGTCGCGCAGGGCCGGCGCGAGGGCCAGCGCGGCGCGGCGCAGGGCGAGTTCCTCGCGCTGCGCGCCGAGCGCCTCGTGCGCGCGCAGGGCCTCGTCGAGCGACGCCTGCGCCGTGGCGGCCTGGGCCGCGAGCCTTGCGTCCGCGCGCCACCACTCGAGTTCCCTGCGCAGCGCCTCGATGCCCGCGCGCCGCCCGGCCTCGCCGCCGGCGATGTCCGCGCGTTCCCCTTCCAGCGCCGCGCGCGCCGCGTCGTCGAGCGGCGCGACCGCGTCGAGCGCGTCCGAGGCGCGCGCGACCGCCTCGCGCCGCGTCCTCGCGATCTCGAAGACCTTGCGCGACAGCGCGGAGAAGACCTCCTCGCCGGTGATCCGCTCGAGCAGCTCGCCGCGGTCGGTCTCGGGCGCGGTCAGGAAGGCATCGAAGCGGCCCTGCGCGAGCACCACCGTGCGCATGAACTGCTCGAAGCCGAGGCCGAGCAGGCGCTGGATCTCGGCGAGCGTCTCGCGCTTCCTGCCGCCGAGCGGCACCTCGTCGCCGCCCGGCTCGACGCGCGCCAGCGTCACCTCGGAGGGCTGGAGCTTGGCGCCGGCCTTGCCGCGCGCGCGGCGCACTTCCCAGCGCGCGAGATGGACCGCGCCGTCGATGGCGACGAAGCGGGCCTCGGCGCGCGCCACGCCGCGGCCGCGCGTGAGGATGGCGCCGGGGTTGTCGGCCAGCTCGGGCCCGTCGCCGGACGGCGAGGGCAGGTCGTTGTCCACCCGCGCGCCGTCGAGGCGCGGGAAGCGGTCGAACAGCGCGAGGGACAGCGCGTCGAGCAGCGTCGACTTGCCGGCACCGGTCGGGCCGGAGATGAGGAACAGGCCGGCGCCGGCGAGCGGCGGCGCGGTGAAGTCGACGATGAAGGGCTCGCAGAGGCTGGCGAGGCCCTCGCCGGAAATGGAGAGCAGCTTCATGGCGTGCCCTTGCCCGGCGCGGCGACGCGGGCATCGGCCGAGAGCGCCTCGCTGGCCTCGGCGAAGGCGGCGCGGTGCGGGGCCCCGGGATCGTCGCCATGGGCCTCGCGGAAGGCGAGGCGGAAGAGCTCCTCGGCCGGCGGTCGTGCCAGGACGGGCGCCGCCTCGGCCGGCGCGTCGCCATCGCCGCCGGGCGCGGACGCGCGCTGGACCGAGACCTCGAGCACGCGCGCGGGCAGGCCGCTGCGCGCGATGTCCTCGCGCAGCTGCGCGGCCGCCGCCGGCCGCACGCCGTCGAGCGCGAGGCGGATCTCCACCATCGGCTGCAGCTCGCGCGGCGTCGAGGCGTCGGCCAGGCCGTCGAGGCGCAGGCGCAGCGCCTCGACCGCGTCCGCGGGCGCGATGCCGCCCTCCGCGGGCAGCAGCAGCAGGGGCACGGGCAGCGGCACCCGGACCTCCTCGACCTCGACGCGGCCATCGGCGTGGGCGTCGACGACGAGGATGCGGTGGCGATAGTCGCGCTCGGCCGCGGACATCGGCAGCGGCGAGCCGCTGTAGCGCACGCGCCCGCCGGCGAAGTCCTGCGCGCGGTGCAGGTGGCCGAGCGCGACGTAGGACGCCTCGTCGGGGAAGATCGCCGGCGAGGCGGCCTGCTCGCCGCCGATGAAGATCGCGCGCTCGCTCTCCGGGCTGGACAGGCCGCCCTGCAGCGCGAGATGGCCGGTCAGCACGCAGGGCCCGCGGCCGCGCGGCGCCGCGTCCCAGAGCTCGCGGTAGAGCGCGGCGGCGCGCGCGCCCGGCTCGTCGAGGCCGGGGCCGAGCGGAAGGTCGGCGAGGCGGAAATAGGGCGCGGCGAGCACGTGGCCGTCGCCCGCGGGCACGAGCAGCCCGGCGCGTCCCGACGCGTCGCGCGGCACCGCGCCGACCAGGCGCATGCCGTCGCGCAGCGCGGGCGCGAGCGCGTCGAAGCGCGTCGCGCCGTCGTGGTTGCCGGCGATTGCGACGAGCGTCGTGCCGGGCGCCTCGCGCCGCAGGGCCTCGGCGAAGCGGAAGAACAGGCCGAGCGCCTCGGCGGCGGGATTGGCCTGGTCGAAGACGTCCCCCGCGACCACCAGCGCGTCGGCCTCGCGCGACCGGCACTGCCCGACGATCCATTCAAGGAAGCGCTGCTGCTCCGCGCCGCGCGAGAAGCCGCGCAGTTCCTGCCCCAGGTGCCAGTCGGCGGTGTGGATGACGCGCATGCGGACCGGGCCTCAGTCCCCGGCCTGCGGCAGTCGCGCGCGCACCTCGCGGGCGATGGCGCGGACCTCCTCGACCGAGAGCAGGTCGGTCTCGTTGATCCAGTGGTCGTCGTCGCCCGGTGCATCCTCTCCCGCGACCCAGTGCGCGACCAGGAGGTGGATGGCCGCGCAGCGCCGGTCGATGCCCTTGCGCGGGCAGTGGCCGGCGAAGGTCCAGCGCCAGCGCGGCGTCCAGGAATTGTCGTCGAGCCAGCGGTTCCAGAGCAGCCAGTGGCTGCGGCGGCCCTCGATGTAGAAGGCGTTCACGCCGTTGTTCATCGGCGTCTCGGCCCATTCGACGTGCACGAGCATCTGCGCGTCGCGCGGCCAGGGCCGGCGGTTCATCGCGGGGTCGGGGAAGTCGCAGAAGCCCGCGCGGAACTCGATGCCCGGGGGCGCCGGCGGCAGCGCGACGACGAGGTTGATCGCCTGGCGCGGCAGCGCGGCGGGCGTCATGGGGATCCGTGGCTTGCGCGGCATGGCGGCTCCTCGCGCGTGGGGGATGCGCGGCCAGGGTAGCAGATGCGCGCCGCGCCGGGGGTGGCCGCGGCATGCGCGGCGCATTATCGTGCCCGTCGTGGAGGGGGATCGGACGCAAGGCCAGGCGCGCGAGCGCGGGGCCGGAGGACGCGCGCGGATGCTCGCGCCCTTCGGCGTGCGCAGCTTCCGCTTCCAGTGGCCGGCGGACCTCGCGACGTCCTGCGCCTTCGAGATGGAGACGATCGCGCTGGGCTGGTTCATCCTGGTCGAGACGCGCTCCGTCCTGCTGCTGACGGTCTTCGCCTCGCTGCAGTACATCGGCACGCTCTTCGCGCCGCTGGTGGGGTTGCTCGGCGACCGCATCAGCCACAAGACCCTGCTCTGCGCGATGCGCGCGACCTACCTGGCGCTGGCGGCGCTCATCTGCGCGCTGTCCTTCGCGGGGCTGATCGGGCCGACCGAGGCCT
>CANMWW010000304.1 GCA_947500965.1 Alphaproteobacteria bacterium | reverse complement strand
GACGCGCGTCCAGTCGCAGACCGAGTTCGTCAAGCAGCAGGAAGAGACGGTGAAGATCGGCCTCGGCGCGCTCGTCGACGCGGATCTCGCCAAGGAGTCGGCGACGCTGACCTCGCTGCAGGTTCGCCAGCAGCTGGGCATCCAGGCCGTCGGCATCGCCAACCAGGCGCCCCAGGCGCTGCTCGGGCTCTTCCGCTAAGCGCGAAGACCCGTAGACCCGAGGCGCGCCGGCACGGCCGAGGCCGGCCGGCGCGCCCGGGCGATGGCGGCCGGCATCCCCGTCAGGGGGTGCCGGCCGTCGCCGTTTGGGGCTGCCACTCACCGGGCAATTCCTTCCACATGCGGCAGGATCTGCCGGGGCCGGCTACCACCGGGCGATGACCCGTCACCCCTAATCATCTGATCTAAAACGATTTCTCCTACGGGGTCGGGTGGCATCCGGCTTGCTGGGTGCGCCTGTCAGCCGGTTCCTGCCCCTTTGAACGGGGCAGCCGCCGACCGGGCGCAGAAGCGCCCGCCGATCCCAGAAATAGGAGATACCCACATGACTTCGGTGAACACGAACGTTGGTGCGCTGCTGGCGCAGAAGTTCCTGCGCGCCAATTCGGCGGAGATGAACGTCACGCAGAACCGCGTCTCGAGCGGCCTGCGCGTCTCCACCGTGACGGACGATGCCTCGACCTTCGCGGTGGCGTCCGGCACGCGCGGCGACATCAAGGCCTACACGGCCGTCGCGGCCGCCCTCCAGGGATCGGTCGTGGCAGCCACGGTCGCGGTGACGTCGGGCGAGTTGATCAGCACGCGCATCGGCGACATCAAGGCGAAGATCATCCAGCTCTCGGATGAGTCGCTCAGCACGGCGAGCCGGTCGACGTACAACACCGACCTGACGTCCATGGTAGCGGAGGTGAACAACTACCTGTCCCAGGCGAGCTACAACGGTCGCAATCTCCTCGGGTCCGGCGGGTCCAACCTCGTCGTCGTCGGCAACATCGACGGCAGCGGCGTGACCATCCGGAACAACGACGTGAGCGACCTGGCGTTCGCCGGTACGATCAGCTCCAACGCCACGGCGACGGCGGCACTGAGCACCCTCACGGTGTTCAAGGGCGCCCTCGACGGGGCGCTCGCGAACCTCGGCGCGGACCTGACCTTCGTCAAGTCGCAGACCGAGTTCGTGAAGCAGCAGGAAGAGACCGTGAAGATCGGCCTCGGAGCGCTGGTGGATGCCGATCTCGCGAAGGAGTCGGCGACGCTGACCTCGCTGCAGGTCCGCCAGCAGCTGGGGATCCAGGCCGTCGGCATCGCCAACCAGGCACCGCAGACCCTGCTGGGCCTGTTCCGCTGAGCGTCCGGCCCATCGAGGCGACCGGGTCCATACCGGTCGCCTCGATGGCCCCACTCCCGAGGCGGTCGCCGCGAGGCGGCCGCTTTTTTCTTTGGTGCCGCGCGTGGACGGATGGCTCCACCCGGCAAGTTTGGCCGGTCAATCCTGCCGGGTAACCATGTCCGCACCTGCCGTGCAATTCCGGCGGATGCACGGAATACCTTGGAGACAAAGCGTTTCCGGCGCTGGCACGATGGTTGCTCTGTCCATCGCGAGACGGCCGACGTGATCGAGGCAGCTCCCAGGAGCCTCTCGGAATCGCAGAGCCCATCGCAGAACGGGATGGAGAAGACCAGCCATGATGAACAACTCGGTCAACACGAACGGCGGCGCGCTGCTCGGACAGAAGTTCCTCCGGAGCAACGCGATGGAGATGTCCGCCGTCCAGAACCGCCTCTCGAGCGGCCTGCGCGTCAACTCGGTCACCGACGACGCCTCGACCTTCGCGGTCGCCGCGAGCATGCGCGGCGACATCAAGAGCTACACCGCGATCGCGGCCTCGCTCGCGGGGTCCAAGATCACCGCGACCGTCGCCATCCAGGCCGGCGAGACGATGTCCAAGCGCCTCGAGGACGTGAAGGCGAAGATCGTCCAGCTCGCCGACGACTCCCTGAGCACGGCGAGCCGCTCGACCTACCAGGTCGACCTCAACTCGATGGTCCTCGAGATCAACCGCTACCTCACGCAGTCCGGCTACAACGGCACGAACCTGCTGGGCAGTGGCGGCTCGGACGTCCTGGTCGTCGCCAACATCGACGCCTCGGCCTTCACGCTGCGCGCGCAGAACATCGCCGACCTGAGCGGCGCCGTGCTGGGTGCGATCACCAACTCGACGACAGCCCGCGACGCGCTGAGCGTTCTCGCCATCTTCAAGGGCAACCTCGACACCGGGCTCGCCAACCTCGGCGCGGACCTCAAGCGCCTCGAGGCGCAGGTCGAGTTCATCAAGCAGACCGAGGAGACCGTGCGCATCGGCCTCGGCGCTCTCGTCGACGCGGACGTCGCCAAGGAGACGGCGGCGATCCAGTCGCTCCAGGTCCGCCAGCAGCTGGGCGTCCAGGCCATGGGCATCGCGAACCAGGCCCCGCAGACGCTGCTGAACCTGTTCCGCGGTTGACCTCCGGGTGACCGTCGCGGTCTCTTCGGCGTAAACTCCGCGTTAACCTCGACGGGAAGAAGATCCCGACATGCCTCTCAAGATCGAATTGAAGCCCGGCGAGAAGTTCATCGTGAACGGCGCCGTCATGGTCGCGGGGAAGAGCGGAGCCTCGCTCGCCCTCAGGAACCGCGCGGTCCTCCTGCGCGGCCGCGACGTGATGCAGGAGTCGGAGGCGACCACGCCCGCCCGCCGCCTCTACTTCACGCTGATGCTCATGTACATCGACCCCGAGAACCGGGCCGCGCATGCGCAGAGCTTCGCCGGCTTCCTTTCCGACTACCTCGGCGCAACGACCCTTGCCTCGACGCGCGCCAAGCTCGAGCAGATCGGCGCGGCGGCCATGTCCGACGAGTTCTACGCGGGCCTGAAGCACTGCAAGGAGCTGATCGCGCTCGAGGACAGCATCCTCAATCCGAAGGGCCCGGCACAGGCAGCCAGGACGATCGCCAGGCCCTGAGGCGCGCCATGAGCTACGCCGCATACGGGAAGCTCCAGAACCGGGTCGAGAACCAGCGACAAGTCGAATACCGGCTTCTTGCGCAGGTGACTGGCGCGCTGATCGCCGCGCGCCTGCCCGCGCCGGACCGCCGCCAGTACTACGACGCCATCCTCTGGAACCAGAAGGTCTGGGACGCCTTCCTCCACGATCTCTCGAGCGAGGAGAACCGGCTTCCAGTCGATCTGCGCAAGCGGCTCATCGCTCTCTGCCTCTCGGTCCGCCGCGAGACGGACGCCCTGATATCGGGCAAGGGCGACATCGAGACCCTTATCACGGTCAACCGGAACGTCATGGAAGGGCTGCGCTAGGATCGGCGCGCCTTCCTCCCCGCGCGGAGGCCAAGAGATGAAGCCGGCTGCGTCGATCGCGCAACTCGAGCGGCTGCTGCGATCCGGCCTCCAGGCGCAGGCTGCCGGCCGGCTGGACGAGGCGTCGGGGTTCTATGGCCGCGCCCTTGCGCTCCACCCATCCTGCGCGGACGCGCTCCACCTGCTGGGTCAGGCCCGCTTCCTCGCGCAGCGCGCCGACGAGGCGCTCGGCCTCGTCGATCGTGCCATCGCCGTCGCGCCGGCCACCCCGTCCTACCTCAATACCCGCGGCGTGATCCTGCGCGCCCTCGACCGCGCGACCGAGGCCATCGCGAGCTTCCGCGCGGCGATCGCGCTCGACGCGCGCCATGCCGGCGCGCGCAAGAACCTCGCCGGCGGCCTTGCGTCCACCGGCGCCGCCACGGGCGAGGTCGCCGCCGCGTATGTCGCCGCGGCCGCGCTGGCGCCGCAGGACCCGGAGTGCTGGCTCGGCGCCGCGCAGGCGCTTGACGGGCTGGGACGCCATTCCGAGGCCGCCGCCGCGGCCGAGCGAGCGACCGCGCTCGACCCGGGTTCCGCGGCCTGCGTCGATGCATGGTTCGCCGCGGCCAAGGCCGCGGGCGGGCTTTCGCTGATGGAGGAGCGGCTCGCGCCGATCGTCGCCGCCAATCCCGGCCGTGCCGAGGTGGCCATGCGGCTCGTCGACGTGCGCGTCGAACTCGGCCAGCCCGAGCGCGCCGAGGAGGGGAGCCTCGCGCTCGTCGCGCGGGCGCCAGCCGATGCGCGTGCGTGGCAGCGCCGGGGCGTCGTGCTCCAGGAGACGGGACGCGAGG
>CANMWW010000303.1 GCA_947500965.1 Alphaproteobacteria bacterium | reverse complement strand
CTTCGACGAGCCGCTCTCCAACCTCGACGCCAAGCTGCGCGTGCAGATGCGCGCCGAGATCAAGGAACTGCACCAGCGGCTCAAGGTGACGACCGTCTACGTCACCCACGACCAGATCGAGGCCATGACCATGGCCGACAAGATCGTCGTCATGAACCACGGCCACATCGAGCAGGCCGGCGCGCCGCTCGAGCTCTACGACCGGCCCGCGAACCTGTTCGTGGCGGGCTTCATCGGCTCGCCCGCGATGAACATGCTGGAGGGGCGGATCGACGGCGGCGCCTTCGTGGACGCCGGCGGGACCAGGTGGCCGCTACCGCCCGGGCACGGCGCGGCGCAGGGCGCGGAGGTCGTCTACGGCGTGCGCCCCGAGCACCTGCACCTCGACCCCGCTGGCGTCGCCGCGCGCGTCCATGTCGTCGAGCCGACCGGCTCCGAGACCCAGGTCGTCCTCAAGGTCGGGGACGTGACCATCATGGGCGCGTTCCGCGAGCGCATCGCGCAGAACCCCGGCGAGGCGCTTCCGCTGTCGCCGGACGTCGCGCTCGTGCACCTCTTCGACAAGAAGACCGGCAAGCGGATCTGAACCCCCCGGGCGCCGGCAGGACCACCAACCGAAAAATCGAAAGGGAGAGAGACATGGCGAACATCATCACCCGTCGCGGCATCCTCGCCGCCGGCGCAGGCGCCGCGGCGCTCCACGCCTCCGGCGCCCTGGCCCAGCTGCGCGTGCAGGGCGCGGCCGCCGAGGCCCCGAAGCTGGCGATCGAGAGCGGCGCGACGCTGCGCATCCTGCGCCCCGTGCGCTTCGTGCAGCCGGACGAGGACATCTTCCGCGCCAACGCGGCGCGCTTCGCCGAGCGCACCGGCGTGCAGGTCCGCGTCGACTTCGTCGGCTGGGAGGACATCAACCAGCAGACCGCGGTGACCGCGAACACCGGCGCGGGTCCCGACGTGATCGTCGGCTTCAACGAGGCGCCGCACCTCTACGCCGACAAGGTGATCGAGGTCACCGACGTCGCCGAGTACCTCGGCAAGCGCTATGGCGGCTGGCTCGCCGTGGCGCAGAAGTACGGCAAGCGCCACGCCTCCAACAACTGGATCGGCCTGCCCTTCGGCGGCAGCGGCGGCCCGCTGGTCTGGCGCAAGTCGGCGGTCAACGAGGTCGGCTTCCAGGCCCCGCCGAACGACCATGCCGGCTTCCTCGACATGTGCAAGAAGCTGCGCCGCATCAACAAGCCGTCGGGCTTCGCGCTGGGCAACGCGGTCGGCGACGGCAACGCCTTCGCCAACTGGCTGATGTGGTCCTTCGGCGCGTCCATCACCGACGAGGCGGGCGCGGTGTCGGTCAACAGCCCGTCGACGGTCGAGGCACTCGAGTACCTCAAGGAGCTCTACGCGACCTTCGTCGATGGCGGGACCGTCTCCTGGGGCGACATCAGCAACAACCAGGCCTACGCGGCGAGCACCTGCTGGGTGACGTCGAACGGCGTGTCGCTCTACTTCGCGCTCAAGAACGACCCGGCGACGCGCGCGATCGCCGAGGACACGGAGCACTCGATCCTGCCGCCGGGCAAGGCCAGCGGCTGGCCGAGCGCCCCTCTGTCGCTCAACGCGATGGTCTTCCGCCACAGCCGGTTCCCGAACGCGGCGAAGGCCTTCCTGATGTTCATGCTCGAGTCCGAGCAGTACGAGCCCTGGCTCAACGCCAACCTCGGCTACTGGGCGCACCCGCTGGCCTCCTACCGCGATGCGGCGGTGTGGACCAGCGACCCGAAGGTCGCGATCTTCCGCGACTGCATGAACAACCCGTTCTGGAACGGCTACAAGGGCCCGCTCTCGGCCGCGTCGGGCCAGGCGAACAACGAGTACGTCCTGGTGCAGATGTTCGCCTCGGTCGCTTCGGGCCAGGCGACGCCGCAGCAGGCGGCCCAGGAAGCCGAGCGCCGCGCGCGCCGCATCTTCCGCCGCTGAAGACAGGGCAGGGAGGACCACGCCCGCGGGCGCGGTCCTCCCGGTCCGGCCGAGAACGATGACGCAGACCCAAGATCCCCCGCTGGCCTGGACGCGCCGCCGCCGCGAGCTCAACTGGCTCGAGCGGATGCTCGACTGGAAGCCCCTCCTCGTCGTGGCATGCATGCTGCCGGCGGTGGGGCTGCTGATGGTCTTCCTGACCTACCCGCTCGGCCTCGGCATCTGGCTGGCGTTCACCGACACGCAGATCGGCCGCAAGGGGGTCTGGGTCGGGCTCGAGAACTTCGAGTACATGCTCGAGGACCCGATCTTCTGGAACGCGGTCTTCTACAGCGTGTTCTACACGGGCGTGGCGACGATCGGTAAGTTCGGCCTAGGCCTCTGGCTGGCCCTGCTGCTCAACAACCACCTGCCCTTCAAGTCGCTGCTGCGGGCGATCATCCTGCTGCCGTGGATCGTGCCGACGGTGCTGACCGCGATCGCCTTCTGGTGGATCTACAATCCCCAGTTCTCGATCATCTCCTACGTGCTGATCGAGCTCGGCTGGCGCGACACTAACGTCGACTTCATCAACACCGCCTGGTCCGCGCGCTGGTCGCTCATCGCGGCGAATGTCTGGCGCGGCATCCCCTTCGTGGCGATCTCGCTGCTAGCCGGGCTGCAGACCATCTCGCCCTCGCTCTACGAGGCGGCGATGCTCGACGGCTCCACGCCGTGGCAGCGCTTCCGCTACATCACCTTCCCGATGCTGCTGCCGATCCTCGCGATCGTCATGACCTTCAGCATCATCTTCACCTTCACCGACTTCCAGCTCGTCTACGCGATCACGCGCGGGGGGCCGGTGAACTCGACGCACCTGCTCGCGACGCTCGCCTTCCAGCGGGGCATCCCCGGCGGACAGCTGGGCGAGGGCGCGGCCATCGCCGTCTCGATGATCCCGTTCCTCGTCTTCGCGACGCTTTTCAGCTACTTCGCGCTCGCGCGCCGGAAGTGGCAGCAGGGAGAAGGAGATGACTGACGCCCGCGCCGCCGCGACGACGGCCGACGACCACGGCATGGCACCGCCCCCCGACAAGCCGCAGGCGACGGCGCCCGAGGCGCTGTCCTGGGACAGCCGCTCGCGCCGCGTCGTGACGATCTACGTCCCGCTGGCCTGCTTCCTGTTCATCCTGCTCTTCCCGTTCTACTGGATGAGCGTGACGGCGTTCAAACCGAACGCCGAGCTCTACGACTACAAGACCTACAACCCGTTCTGGATCGGCTCGCCGACCCTCGACCACATCCACCTGCTGCTGTTCAAGACCGACTACCCGCGCTGGCTCTGGACGACGATGATCGTCGCGTTCTGCTCGACGGTGCTGTCGCTCGTGGCGAGCACGCTCGCCGCCTACGCGATCCAGCGCCTGCGCTTCAAGGGCAGCCAGTATGTCGGCCTCGCGATCTACCTCGCCTACCTGGTGCCGCCGTCGATCCTGTTCATCCCGCTGGCGACGATGGTGTTCCAGCTCGGGCTGTTCGACTCGCCGCTCGCCCTGATCCTGACCTACCCGACCTTCCTCATCCCGTTCTGCACCTGGCTGCTGATCGGCTACTTCAAGTCGATCCCGTACGAGCTCGAGGAATGCGCGCTCATCGACGGCGCGACGCGCGTGCAGATCCTCTGGCGCATCACGCTGCCGCTCGCGGTGCCGGGCCTGATCAGCGCGGGCATCTTCAGCTTCACGCTGTCCTGGAACGAGTTCATCTACGCGCTGGCCTTCATCCAGTCGACCGAGAAGAAGACCGTGCCGGTCGCCATCCTGACCGAGCTCGTGACCGGCGACGTCTACCAGTGGGGCGCGCTGATGGCCGGCTCCCTGCTCGGCTCGATACCCGTCGCGCTCTTCTATTCCTTCTTCGTCGACTACTACGTGTCGTCCCTGACGGGGGCGGTGAAGGAATGACGCGGGCCGCGAGGCCCAGCCAGAGCCGCACGGATCCGGGGGGACCCAAGCAGTGAGCAAGCTGACCATCCTGACGCCCGCAGCCGCGTCGTTCACGACCGGCGGCGGCGGCTACGACCACGAGCTCGAGGCCCTGGAGGGCATGGGCGCCGAGATCGTCGAGTGCGCGCCGACGGAGGACGCCTTCGTCGCCGCCGCGCCGGCGGCGGACGCCGTCTACGCCAAGGGCATGAAGTTCACCGCGCGCATGATCGGCGCGCTGTCGAAGT
>CANMWW010000302.1 GCA_947500965.1 Alphaproteobacteria bacterium | reverse complement strand
CTTGTCGATCTCGGCGTCCGAGAAGCCCGTCCAGTTGAAGGCGCCGAGGCGGAGCTGCGCGTTGTTCGTGTGCGCGTTCGCCGCGTAGTAGTAGTTGGACTCGCCCGTGAGCGTGCCCCAGCCGGCCATGATGTTCGACAGCTCGCCGCGCTGGCGGGCCGGGAAGATCACAGCAGCGGGCTGCCCCGCCGCCTGCACCTCCAGGCCGATGCGCGCGAGCATCTGGGTCAGCGCCGCGCCGACGCCGGCATCGCCCGGGAGCCGGTTGTTGCTGAAGTTCAGCACCATGCGGAAGCCGTTCGGGAAGCCGGCCTCGGCGAGAAGCTGGCGGGCCCGCGCGACGTTCGGCGTGGGAACCTTGAGCGCCGGGTTGTAGCCGAAGATGCCCGGGGTCACCATCTGGCTGGCCGGCGTGCCGAGCCCCTCCATCGCGATCTCCGCGAGCGCGCGGCGGTCGATGGCGAGGTCGATCGCCTCGCGCACGCGCGCGTCGCGATACGGGTTCGACGCGAGCTTCGAACCGTCGCGCGCGGTCACCTGCGGCGTCGGCTCGCGCTGGTCGAGCGCGAGGTTGAACACGTAGATGGTCTCGGCCTTGACGACGGTCAGCGTGTTGTCGCGCTCGAGCGTCGGCACGTCCGCGGCCGGCACGCGCACGATCATGTCGAGCTGCCCGGTCTTCAGCTGCGCGACGCGCGCCGCGGGGTTGGTGATCTCGCGCCGGACAACGCGGGCCCAGGCGGGACGACCGCCCCAGTAGCTGTCGTTGCGCTCGACCGTGAACTGCTCGCGCGGGGTCCAGGACGAGTAGCGGTACGGACCGGTGCCGATCGTCGCGCGACCGGAGTTGAAGGCCTCGTTCGAGTTCTCCGGCGTCAGCCCGGCGGTGGCGCGCGCCGAGGTCACGAAGACGCGGATGAAGTCGTTCGGCAGCGTCGGCGCCGGCCCGTCCGTCATGATCTGGATCGTGTGCGCGTCGATGATCTTCATGTCCTGCACGCGGCGGACATAGATGCGCGTCGGGTTCGGGCCGGCGAGCTGCTGCATGCGGCGGATCGAGGCCGCGACGTCCTCCGCGGTCATGTCGGAGCCGTCATGGAACTTCACGCCCTTGCGGAGCTTGAACTCCCAGGTCGTCGGGTTCACGACGCGCCAGGACTCGGCGAGGCCCGGCTCGATCTGCAGCCGGTCGCCGAGCTGGGTCAGCGTGTCGAAGACATGCTTCAGCGCCTCGGAATGGGTGCCGGTCGCGGTGAAGTGGGGGTCGAGGCTCTCCGGCCCGGCCATCACGCCCATGGTCAGCGTCTGCGCCGAGGCGACGCTCGCCATGAGGGAAAGGGCAGTGGCCGCGACCGCGAGCCTGCTGCAAGTCCTGCGCATCGACGTTCTCCTCAAGTCATTGATGTCCAAGCCTATTGGACGTTGTTAAGCGGAGTCAATTCGGCCACACTCCGGCGCCTCATGCTCGGTTTCGTGATACAGCGCCTGATGCAGGCCGCGCTCGTGATGCTCGCGATGTCGGCGCTGGTCTTCGTCGGCGTCTACGCGATCGGCAACCCGATCGACGTGCTGATCTCGCCCGACGCGACGCAGGACATCCGCGAGGCGACGATCAGGCACTACGGGCTCGACCAGCCGCTCTGGCGCCAGTACCTCGCCTTCCTCGGGCGCCTCGTCCAGGGCGACCTCGGCCGCAGCTTCGTCCTCAACATCCCCGTGCTCGACCTCGTGCTGAGCCGCCTGCCTGCGACGCTGGAGCTCGCGCTCGCCGCCGTGCTGGCCGGCGCCTTCATCGGCGTGCCGCTCGGCATCTATGCCGGCTACCGCCCAGAGAGCCCCGCCTCGAAGGCGATCATGGCGGCCTCCGTGCTCGGCTTCTCGGTGCCGACCTTCTGGATCGGGCTGATCCTCATCCTGACCTTCGCGGTCAAGCTCGACTGGCTGCCCGCCGGCAATCGCGGGCCGACGACCGAGGTCCTCGGCGTCGGCTGGTCGTTCCTGACGCTGGAGGGGCTAAGGTTCCTCGCGCTGCCCGCGCTCAACCTCAGCCTGTGCAAGCTCGCGATGATGATCCGGCTGGCGCGCGCCGGCACGCGCGAGGTGATGCTCACCGACATGGTCAGGTTCGCGCGCGCCGCCGGATTGTCGGAGTTCACGATCCTGCGCCGCCACGTCCTGCGGCTGATCGCGATCCCGCTCGTGACCGTGTTCGGGCTCGAGTTCGGGTCCACCCTCGCCTTCGCGGTGGTCACGGAGACGATCTTCTCCTGGCCCGGCGTCGGCAAGCTGATCATCGACTCCATCACCTCGCTCGACCGGCCGGTGATGGTCGGCTACCTGGTGCTCGTCGCCTTCCTGTTCGTGACCATCAACCTCGTCGTCGACCTCGCCTACGCCGCGCTCGACCCGCGCCTGCGCCGCGCCGGACGGGCCTGATGAAGGCGTTCTGGTCCGAGTACGCGGAGAACCGTCTGGCGGTGGTCGCGCTCGCCGTGGTCGCGCTCGTGGTCGCCGCCGCGCTCGGCGCGCCGCTCGTCACGCCGCAGGACCCCTACGACCTCGCGAACCTCAACCTGATGGACGCGCGGCGGCCGCCCGGCCATGTCGGCTCCGAGGGCTACGTGCACTGGCTCGGCACCGACGCGCAGGGACGCGACCTGTACTCCGCGATCCTCTACGGCCTGCGCATCTCGCTGCAGATGGGCGTCGCGGCGGGCGCCATCGCGATGGCGATCGGCGCCGGGCTCGGCGTCGTCGCCGCGGTCTCGTCGAACCGCGTCGAGCAGGCGATCATGCGCGTGGTCGACCTGCAGCTCTCCTTCCCGGCGATCCTGCTGGCGCTCGTGCTTGTCGCGGTGCTGGGCCAGGGCCGCGTGCCGCTCGTCATCGCGCTCGTCGCGGCGCAATACGCGTATTTCGCGCGCACCGCCTATGGCGCGGCGACGGCCGAGCGGCAGAAGGACTACGTCGAGGCCGCGCGCGCCACGCCGCTGCGCGCGAGCAGCGTGATCCTGCGCCACCTCCTGCCGAACTGCCTGCCGCCGCTGATCGTCGTCGGCACGGTGCAGGTGGCGAACGCGATCGCGCTGGAGGCGACGCTGTCCTTCCTCGGCCTCGGCCTGCCGCCGACCGAGCCTTCGCTGGGCATGCTGATCGCCAACGGCTTCCAGTACATGATGAGCGGCCGCACCTGGATCTCGGTCTACCCGGGCGTCGCGCTCATCGTGATGATCGTCGCCATCAACATCGTGGGCGACCAGCTGCGCGACCAGTTCAACCCGAGGCTCCGGCGATGAGCGGGCCCCTGCTCGAGGTCCGCGGCCTGCGCACGCATTTCGCGACGCGCGCGGGCGTCCTGCCCGCCGTCGACGGCATCGACCTGTCGATCGATCGCGGCCGCATCCTCGGCCTCGTCGGCGAGTCCGGCTCGGGCAAGACCGTGACCGGCTTCTCCATCCTCGGCCTCGTCGATCCGCCGGGCCGCATCGTCGGCGGCTCGGTGCGCTTCGACGGGCAGGAGCTCGTCGGCCTCGACCAGGAAGGGCTGCGGCGCCTGCGGGGGCGGCGCATCGCGATGGTCTTCCAGGACCCGATGATGACGCTGAACCCCGTCCTCTCGGTGGGCGAGCAGATGGCGCTGGCGCTGCGCGCGCACCAGGACGCCTCGCGCGCCGAGGCCCGCGCGCGGGCGCGCGACCTGCTGGGCCTCGTCGGCATCCCGAGCCCCGAGGAGCGGCTCTCCGCCTATCCGCACCAGCTTTCCGGCGGCATGCGCCAGCGCGTGGCGATCGCCATCGCCCTGCTCCACCGGCCGGACCTCATCATCGCCGACGAGCCGACCACCGCGCTCGACGTCTCGATCCAGGGCCAGATCCTGCACGAGATGCGGCGCCTCGCGCGCGAGACCGGCGTCGCGCTGGTCTGGATCACGCACGACCTCGCGGTGGTCTCCAACCTCGCGGACGACATCGCCGTGATGTACGCGGGCCGCATCGTCGAGACGGGGCCGGCGCGCGACGTCCTCGCGCGGCCGCGCCACCCCTACACGCGCGGGCTGCTCGATTCCGTCCCGGGCGAGGCGCAGCCCGGATCGATGCTCGCCCAGATCCCCGGCTCGACGCCCTCGTTGCTGCGCCTGCCGCCGGGCTGCAGCTTCCGCGAGCGCTGCGCGCACGCCAGCGCGGCCTGCGGCGAGATGCCGG
>CANMWW010000301.1 GCA_947500965.1 Alphaproteobacteria bacterium | reverse complement strand
TAGGCGAGCACGAGGTAGGAATGCAGGGCGGAGTTGGCGGCGAAGACGAGGCCGAAGACGACCAGTCCCGCCGCGAGCACGATGTCGGGATGCGCCGCGCCCACGGCGAGCGTCGCGGCGATCGCGGCCGGCACGATCGCGAGCAGCGCCGCCAGCAGCCGCGCCGCGGGCACCTCGCGCGACAGGCCATCGGCGCTGCGCGGGATCGCCGCGGGAGCAGCCGCCTGCGCGAGGCCGTAGCCGATCGTCCATGCCGCGAGCCATGCGCCGATGGCGGCCATGCTCCAGCCCGTGGCCTGGAGGTGGAGCGGCAGGCCGAGCGCGAACCAGGCGTCGCGCGCGCCGAACAGGAACAGGCGCGCGAGCGAGAGCCGGTTGATCGCCGGGTCGCGCGACAGCAGCGCGCGCATGGAGCCAGAGGCACGCGCCTTGCCGAGGAGCGGCGGGAGGCCCGCGGCGGCGAGGGCGAGGGGCAGCGCCATCGCCGCGGCGAGGATCCATAGCGCGCCGCGGAATCCCGCCGCCTCGAGCAGCGCCGCGCCGAGGAAGAAGCCCGCGCCCTTCGCCGCGTTCTTGCTGCCGGTGAACCAGGCGACGAGGTGCATCAGCCGCCCCGGCGTCGCGCCGGCGGAAAGGCGCACGGCCGACTTGCCCGCGGTCTTCGCGAGGTCCTTGGCGACGCCGCACATGCCCTGCGCCGCGGCGACCCATGCGACCGAGGCACCCATGCCGAGGCCGGCGGGAAGCGCGGACAGGACGAGGAGCCCGGCGACCTGCAGCAGGAGCCCCGCCACCAGAATCCGCGATGTGCCGAAGCGCGTCGCGAGCCAGCCTCCGGCGAGGTTCGCCGCGATCCCCGCGGCCTCGTAGAGCAGGAACAGCAGCGCGATGGCGACGGGCGACATGCCCGCCTTCGCGAAGTGCAGCAGCACGAGCATGCGCAGCGCGCCGTCTCCCAGCGTGAAGCCGAGATAGGCCCCCGAGACGACGAGGTACTCGCGCGTGCCCGCCGCGTGGCTCATGCCGCGTCCCGCCCGGCAAGGCAGGCGAGGTCGACCATGCGGCAGGCATAGCCCATCTCGTTGTCGTACCAGGCATAGACCTTGAGGAGGGTGCCGTCGGTCACGAGCGTCGAGGCCGCGTCGACGATCGCGCTGCGCGTGTCGCCCGCGAAGTCGGCCGAGACGAGCGGCCGCGCCTCGAGGCCGAGGATCCCGGCGAGCGGACCGGCGGCGGCGGCGGCGAAGAGCGCGTTGGCCTCCGCGGCGGTCGTCGCGCGCTCGAGCTCGAACACGCAGTCCGTGAGGCTGGCGTTGAGGATCGGCGCGCGCACCGCGTGGCCGTCGAGCCTGCCCTTCAGCTCGGGATAGATGAGCCCGATCGCCGTGGCGCTTCCGGTCGTCGTGGGCTGCAGCGACAGCAGCGCGCTGCGCGCGCGCCGCAGGTCGCGGTGCGGCGCGTCGACGACCACGTTCGTGTTGGTCGGCGCGTGGATGGTCGTGACCTGCCCGTGGCGGATGCCCAGCGCCTCGTGGACCACCTTCACCACCGGCGCGAGGCAGTTCGTCGTGCACGAGGCCGCGGTGACGATCCCGTGGCGCGCCGGGTCGAGGAGGTGGTCGTTGACGCCGACGACCACGTTGAGCGCGGCGGCGTGGCGCACCGGCGCCGAGACCACCACGCGCCGCGCGCCGCGCGCGAGATGGCCGCGCAGCGTCTCCGGCGACAGGAAGCGCCCCGTGCACTCGAGCACGAGGTCGACGCCGAGGTCGCCCCAGGGGATGTCCTCGGGCCGGGCATGGGCGGAGAAGCCGATCCTGCGGCCTCCGACGACGATCGCGTCCTCTCCCTCGGCCGTGGCGCCCGATTCGCGCCAGGGGCCCTGCGTGCTGTCGAAGGCGAGGAGATGCGCGCAGGCCTCGCTGCCGCCCTTCGTCTCGTTGACATGCACGATCTCGAGCCGGTTGCCGCGCCGAGGGTCGTCGGCGGGGCGTGCCGCGCCTCCCATCGCCGCGCGCAGCGCGAGGCGCCCGATCCGTCCCATGCCGTTGATGCCGACCTTCATCGCATGGCCTCCCGCGCGGCGCAGGTGCTGGCGGGACGGCGCGCCGCGGCCGTTTCCCGGGGACCGATCTATAGTCGAAACATCGGCCCGGTGATGCGAAGTTAGCGTGACTCCCGGCCGCCAGGGCCGGGCCTGGCGGCATGGAACTGGAGCGGGCGACGATGGATGGCTTCGATACCGTGATCTCGGGGGGCGACGTCGTCGACGGGACCGGCGCGCCGCGCCGCCGCGCCGATGTCGGGATCCGCGACGACCGCATCGCCGCGGTCGGCGACCTCTCGGCGTCGCGCGCCGGGGCGCGGATCGACGCCACCGGGCGCTGCGTCGCGCCCGGCTTCATCGACGCCCATACCCATGACGACAACATCGTCTTCGCGACGCCCGACATGGCCATGAAGGTCAGCCAGGGCGTGACCACGGTCGTCGCCGGGAATTGCGGCGTCAGCCTCGCGCCGCTGCGCCTCGACGGCCCGCCGCCCCCGCCGCTCGACCTGATCGGCGACCGCGCCGACTACCGCTTCGCGCGCTTCGCCGACTACATGGCCGCGCTCGACGCCGCGCCGCCCGCGACCAACGTCGTCGCGATGGTCGGGCACTCGACGCTGCGCGCGGGCGAGATGGACCGCTTCGACCGCGCCGCGACGCCGGCCGAGATCGAGGGCATGAAGCGCCGCCTCGACGAGGGCCTCGCCGCGGGCGCGATCGGCCTGTCCACGGGCCTCTTCTACCCGTCGGCGCGCCACGCGCCGACCGAGGAGGTGATCGAGCTCGCCCGCGTCGCCGCGCGCCACGGAACGCTCTACGCCACCCACATGCGCGACGAGGGCGAGCACGTCATCGAGGCGATCCGTGAATCGATGCGCATCGGCCGCGAGGCCGGGCTCCCCGTGATCCTGTCGCACCACAAGGTCGCGGGCATCGCCAACCATGGGCGCACGGTGGAGACGCTGGCGCTGATCGACGAGGCGCGGCGCAGCCAGCCGCTCGGCTTCGACGTCTATCCCTATGTCGCTGCCTCGACGGTTCTGAGCGTCGAGCGCGTGCGCGTCGCCTCGAAGACCCTCGTCACCTGGTCGCGCAGCGTCGAGGGCGTCTCGGGCCGCGACCTCGCCGAGATCGCCCGCGAATGGGGCGTCTCGCCGGAGGAGGCGGTCGGCCGCCTGCTGCCAGCGGGCGCCGTCTACTTCCTGATGGACGAGGCGGACGTGCAGCGCATCCTGCGCCATCCCGAGGCGATGATCGGCTCCGATGGCCTGCCGCACGACGCGCATCCGCACCCACGGCTCTGGGGCAGCTTCCCGCGCGTGCTCGGCCACTACAGCCGCGAGCTCGCGCTCTTCCCGCTCGAGGAGGCGGTGCGCCGCATGACCGGGCTGACCGCCGCGCGCTTCGGCCTGCGCGACCGCGGCGAGGTCAGGCCCGGCGCCTTCGCCGACCTCGTCGTCATCGATCCCGCCTCGATCGTCGATCGCGCGAGCTTCGAGGCGCCGAAGAAGCCCGCCGCCGGCGTCGAGACGGTGGTCGTCAACGGCCGCGTGGTCTGGCGCGACGGCGCGCCATCGGGCGCGCGGCCCGGCCGGGCGCTGCGCCGCGGCCAGCTCGACGCGCCGATGCGCGACTGGCGCCCGGCGGCGTGACGGCGGGGCAGGGATCCGGGGAGCGAGGCATGCAACCGAACGAGCTCTGGCGCTGGGACGCCACCGATCTCGCAGCCGCGATCCGCACGCGGCGCGTCTCGAGCCGCGAGGTCGTCGAGGCCCATCTCGCGCGCGTCGACGCCGCGAACCCGGCGATCAATGCCGTTGTCGACCGCATGGACGAGGAGGCGCTGCGCGCCGCCGACGCGGCGGACGAAGCGGTGCGCCGCGGCGAGGCGACCGGCCCGCTGCACGGCGTGCCGGTGACGGTGAAGATCAACGTCGACATGGCCGGGCGGCCGACGACCAACGGCGTCGTCGCGTTCCGCGACGCGATCGCGCCCGGCGACTCGCCGGTCGTCGCGAACTGGCGCGCCGCGGGCGCGATCGTGGCGGGCCGCACGAACACGCCGGCCTTCTCCTATCGCTGGTTCACGGAGAACGAGCTCCACGGCGAGACCTTCAGCCCCTGGGGCCGCCACGTCACGCCGGGAGGCTCGTCGGGCG
>CANMWW010000300.1 GCA_947500965.1 Alphaproteobacteria bacterium | reverse complement strand
CCGAGCATCCCGACTGGCAGGCCGCGACGCTCGATCGCGCGACGCTCTCCGCGCTCAACGGCTTCGGCTGGCTGACCGACCTCGCCGCGGTCGGCACGCCCGAGGCGCGCGCGCGCGCGCGGCACCTGCTCCACGACTGGCTCGAGCAGGAGCGCTGGCACGAGGTCGCCTGGGCGCCCGAGGTGACGGGGCGGCGCATCGCGATCGCGCTGGAGGCCTGGAGCTTCGTGGCCGAGGGGGAGCCGGGATCGCTGCCGCGCCGCCTGCTCGCCTCGCTGGCGCGCCAGGCGCGGCACCTCGCGCGCAACCTCGACGAGGGCGCCGACGGCTTCGCGCGGCTGGAGGCGGTGGCCGGCCTGGCCTGCGCCGCGCTGGCGGGGCTCGGCTCGGCCGACCTGCCGCTCGCGCTGGAGAGGCTGCAGCGCGAGATCGCGCGCCAGGTCCTGCCCGATGGCGGCCATGTCGAGCGCTCGCCCGCGACCCATGTCGAGGCCTTCGCGCTGCTGCTGGGCCTGCGCGATTCGCTCACCGCGGCCGGCATGGCGCTGCCCGCCAAGCTCGAATCCGCGATCGAGCGCATGGCCGCGATCGTGCGCTTCTTCCGCCATGGCGACGGCAGGCTCGCGCTGTTCAACGGCACGGCGGAGGGCGACGGGAGGGCCATCGACCGGCTGCTGCAGCGCGCGGGCAACAAGGATCCCGCGCCGGACACCGCGCCCGACAGCGGCTTCGAGCGCATCGCCTGCCATCGCACGCTCGTGCTCTTCAACACCGGCGCGCCGCCGCCGCGCGGCCTCGACCACGCGGCGCATGCCGGCCAGCTCTCCTTCGAGCTGAGCCTCGCGCGCGAGCGCGTGGTCGTGAACTGCGGCGGCGCGCCCGCGGGCGATCCCGCCTGGGCGATGGCCGCGCGCGCCACGGCGGCGCATTCGACGCTGACCGTCGACGAGACGAACTCCGCCGAGCTGCGCCGCGACGGCGGCATGGTGCGTCGGCCGCGCCGCCTCGACGCGCATCGCGAGGAGATGGACGGCGCCGTCCTCGCCACCGCGAGCCATGACGGCTACGCGCCCAATTTCGGGCTGACGCATCGCCGCCGCCTCTGGCTCTCCGCCGACGGCACCGACCTGCGCGGCGAGGACGTGCTGGCCGGCGCGCATGCCGGGCTCTTCGCGGTGCGCTTCCACCTGCATCCCGACATGCAGGTCTCGCTGATCCAGAACGGCGGCGCGGCGCTGCTGCGCGCGCCCTCGGGCACGGCCTGGCGCTTCAACTGCGCGGGCGGCCGGCTGGAGATCGCCGGCAGCGTCTATTTCGGCGGCGCGGGCGAGGGTGCCGCGGCGACGCGGCGGACCGAGCAGCTGGTCGTCAGCGGCCCGGTCGTGGACGGCCAGCCGGTGAAATGGGCCTTCCGGATGCTGCCGCGCAGCTGACGGCGGCGACCCGGCAGGATCGGCCGGGAGCGGCAGGAACTGCCGGTCGGCCAACCAGGCGGAACAATCCAACCGATTGAAAACAAGAGAGAAAGATCGCGGCACGCGGCTTGCTACTCGTATGCAGGTCAACCACGAGCCGGGTCCTCCCATGACGACGATCAGCAGCGCGGCAGCCGCCGTCCCCGCGGGTGCCAGCCAGGCCGCCAAGGACAAGGCGAAGTTCGGCGAGGACTTCAACGCCTTCCTGACGCTGCTCACCACGCAGCTGAAGTACCAGGACCCGACCTCGCCGATGGACTCGACGCAGTTCACCCAGCAGCTCGTGCAGTTCACGTCCGTCGAGCAGCAGGTGAAGCAGAACTCGAACCTCGAGGCGATGCTTGCCGCGCAGCAGACGATGCAGGTCGCGTCGGCGGCGAACTACATCGGCAAGACGGTCGAGGCCGGCGGCACAAGCATCGTCCTGCGCGACGGCCAGGCGCCGATCGAGTACACGCTCGACCGCCTCGCGCGCGAGGTCTCGATCGTGGTCAAGGATTCCGCCGGGACCGAGGTGCGCAAGCTCGTCGGCAATACCGGCTCGGGCAGCCAGAGGATCGTCTGGGACGGGCGCACCAATGGCGGCACGCGCGTGCCCGACGGCACCTATTCCTTCAGCGTCACCGCCAACGACACCAACGGCCAGAAGATGACGCCGAAGACGGGCGTCACGGCGAAGATCGACGCCTTCGAGGTCGCGGGCAGCACGATCATCCTGCGCGCCGCCGACCGGCGCATCCCGATCACCGACGTCAACGTCGTGCGCTGAGGCGCCTCAGGCCGCGGGCTTGCGCGCCGCGGCGAGTATCATGTGGCCGACAAGCGTCGCCGGGACGACCGGCGCGAGCAGCGTCGCCGCCGCCTTCGCCGGCAGCCCCGTGGGCGAGAGGCCGAGGTTGTGCTGCAGCGCGCGCTGCAGGCCCTGGCGCTTGCCGATGATGCGCACGTCCTCGACCGCGAAGCCATGCGACGCCAGCGCGTCCGCCAGTTCCGCGCGCGTCAGGCGCCACTGGTAGAAGCGACGCGGCGTGGACAGCGGCGGCAGCCGGTAGCGGTCGAGCAGGACCGCGCGCAGCGCGTGGCGCAGGTTGTCGAAGGGCACGGAGACGAAGAGCATCCCGCCCGGCCTGAGGATGCGGAACGCCTCGCGCACGCAGCCGCCCAGGCCCTCCTGGAAATGCTCGAACGTCCCCCAGGAGAAATACGCGTCGAAGCTGGCATCGGGCAGGCCGGTCGCGCGGATGTCGCCGACCGCGAACTCGGCGTCGGGGAATTTCCGCTGCAGCACGTCGATCGTCGCGCGGCTGATGTCGAGGCCGAGCGTGGGGAAGCCGCGGCGCGTGAAATGCAGCGTCCAGTCGCCCAGCCCGCAGCCGCCATCGAGCATCCGCGCACCGGGCGGCAACCGCTCGAGCCAGGGCGCGATGACCCGGTATTCCTCCTTGCGCGGGATGCGGTCGGCGAGGCCCTGGGGCCCGCCGGCCTCCTGCCAGATCCGCGTCCACTGGGCCTCGACGGCCGCGATCTCCTCCGTGGCGTCGGCCTCGGAGGTGGTGAAGTCCATGCGCATGGGGCCCGGCTGTAGTCCCGCCCCGCCCCCCTGTCAAACCCTTGATTCACGGGCAATGCCGGAGTTCACGGACTGAACAGCCGACTTGACGTTCAGGATGTGAACAAGCTACACCGCACGCGAAGGAAAGGATCCCGGCCCTGGCAACCGACGGCACGAGGACATTGCGCGAGCGCGACGGCGGCGGCGACGAGATCGTCCTCGGCGTGCTGGACGCCGTCGAGCGCGACCATGCCATCACCCAGCGCTCGGTCGCGGAGGAGCTCGGCATCGCGCTCGGCCTCGCCAACGCCTACCTGCGGCGCTGCGTGCGCAAGGGGCTGGTCAAGGTCCAGCAGGTGCCGCGCAGGCGCTACGCCTACTACCTGACGCCGCAGGGCTTCGCGGAGAAGTCCCGCCTCGCGGCGCAGTACCTCACGCATTCCTTCGCCTTCTTCCGCCGCGCGCGCGCGCATTGCGGCGAGCATTTCGCGGCGTTCGGCGCGCGCGGCTGGCGGCGCGTGGCGCTGTTCGGCGCGGGCGACCTCGCGGAGATCGCGATCCTCTGCGCGCGCGAGCACGACATCGAGCTGGCAGGCATCGTCGACAGGCGCCACCCGGGCGACCGGTTCCTCGGCCTGGCCGTGGCGCGCGACCTCGCCGCGCTCGGCGCCGTCGACGCCGCGATCGTCGTCGACCTCGCGGCGGCGCAGGAGGCGCATGACGCGGCGGTCGCCGCGCTCGGTGCCGAGCGCGTGAGCGCCCCCGACTTCCTGCGCGTGCGGCGACGAGGCGACGAGGCGATGGAGGCAGCATGACCACGGTCGCCGCCACGCGCTGGTACGTCGTCCACACGCAGCCCAATGGCGAGGCGCGGGCGCTCGCGAACCTGCTGCGCCAGGGCTTCCACGCCTGGCTGCCGCGCTATCGCGGCCGGCGGCGCCATGCCGGCCGCGTCGACGACGTCGCGAAGCCGCTCTTCCCCCGCTACGTCTTCGTGGCAATGGACATCGCGCAGCAGCGCTGGCGCGCGATCCACTCCACCTTCGGCGTCAGCCACCTCGTGTGCAGCGGCGACCGCCCGGCCGCCGTGCCCGAGGGCGTGGTCGAGGCGATTCGCGCGCGCGAGGACGAGCGCGGCTGGATCCGCCTCGGCACGGCTGCGACACTTCTACCGGGCGCGCAGGTGCGCGT
>CANMWW010000299.1 GCA_947500965.1 Alphaproteobacteria bacterium | reverse complement strand
TGGAACCCGCAGCCCCTCGCGGACGACCTCGTGCTGCCGCTGCCCTGCGGCGGCGCGATGGCCTGGCGCGCCGTGCCCACGCCCGTCGCGCAGGGCGCGATGGCCGACCGCCCCGCGCTGATGGGCCAGGCGGACCCGCAGACCGACTATGTCGAGTATCTCCGCCAGGGGTTCATCGCGGGGCCGTTCCCCGGGCCCGCGGGCCAGCCGCCGCGCTTCTACCTCGCCAAGTACGAGATCAGCCGCGACCAGTGGTCGGCGGTGATGTCGGAGACCTGCCCCGCCCTTCCCTCGCAGGGCGGGCGCGTCGCGAAGACCGAGGTGGGCTGGGTCGATGCGGTGAACTTCACCGCGCGGCTGACCGCATACCTGTCGCGCAACGCGGTGCAGAAGCTGCCGCGCCGCGACGAGGCGGTCGCCTATGTCCGCCTGCCCTCGGAGGACGAGTGGGAGTTCGCCGCGCGTGGTGGCGCGGCGGTGGGCGAGCTCGAGTTCAGCGCCCGCACCTACCCGATGGAGGGCGGGATGCAGCGCCACGCCTGGTTCCAGGGGCCGCGCAGCGCCGCCGGGCAGCCGCGGCCGATCGGTGCGCGCGCGGCGAACCCGCTGGGCCTCCACGACGTCTACGGCAACGCGGCGGAATGGACGCTGGAGCCCTTCCGCCTCAACAAGATCGGCCGCTACCACGGGCAGGCCGGCGGCGGCGTCGTGCGCGGCGGCGACTTCATGACGCCGGATTCCGCGCTGCGCTCGTCGCTGCGCGTCGAGCTGCCACCCTTCGACATGCGCACGGGCGAGCCGCTGCGGCTGAGGAACGTGGGGCTGCGCCCCGCGCTCGGGCTCGTCGTGACGACGGCGGATGCGCGGGTGCCCGAGTTCCGCGCCGCCTTCGACGCCGAGGCACAGAGCCGGAGCACCGCCGCGGACGACCCGCAGCGCCTCCTGCAGGTCCTGCACGACGAGGCCACCGACCCGACGGTGCGCCAGGGACTGGCGCGCGTGCAGGCGACGCTGCGCGCCGAGAGCCGCGCGCGCGCCGACCAGGAGGCGGAGACGATACGCGCGCAGATCACCTTCGCCGCGGCGATGGCGCGGCAGGTGCTTCTCGCGGAGGGAAACAGCGAGGTCCTGCGCATCTCGGGGGACGTCATGGGCCTGATCGACAACGCCCATGCCAAGCGCGTCGGCGAACTCCTGCGCAACAAGCACAAGGAGATGAACAACGGGATACCGCCGCTGCTCGACGCCTATCTCGCCTTGGTACAGCGCATCGGGCGAGGCGCGGCGGGCGCACGGCTCGCGGACCAGGCGCGCGTCGTGGTGGAGGAGCAGCGCGCGCAGAACTTCCTGAGCATGGCAGCGCTGGCGCAGTTGGCCGTCCGCCATGCCGGCGCCGCGGCGGAAGGCAGGTTGCCGACGCGCGAGCGCGCGCAGGCGGAGATCATCGAGGCCGGCAGGAGCGCGGCGCCACCCACCCAGCCCACTCCACCCGCCGCGCCATCGCCGCCGCCTTCCCAGGCACCGGCGCGGCCCGGCCGGGGATCGCCGCCACGATGAAGTCGCGCGGGAAATGAAGTAGGTTCTGGCCCGTTATGCCACCGTCGGCGCCCGCGCAGGCGCGAAAGACCCGACAAGCAGGAGATACCCGCATGTTTCCGAAAAGCACGGCATTCCGCCTGCCCGTCATCCTCGTCATGATCGCCTCGCTCGGCCTGTCGGGCTGCGTGACGACCAGCACGGCCTCCGAGAACCTCACGCCGGCCCAGCGCGAGCTGCGCCAGCAGACCGAGCGCTTCAACGAGACCGTCGCCGTCGGCGCGGCGGCGGGCGCGATCCTCGGCTGCGCGCTCGGCGCGGCCCTCAACCGCAACAACCGAGCGGGCGGCTGCGCCGCAGGCGGCGTGCTGGGCGGCGTCGCGGGCGCGGGCTCGGGCTACTACGTCGCCACGCGCAACCAGCAATTCGCGACCCGCGAGCAGGCCGCGCAGGCCCGCATCGACGCGGCGCGCAAGGAGGCCGACGACCTGTCGCGCACGGCGGAGGTCGCCAACCGCGTGGCGCGCGAGAACAAGGCGCAGCTCGACACGCTGGACGAGCGCTACAAGCGCAGCCAGATCACGGCCGAGCAGTACAAGGCCCAGACCGTCGCGATGCGCGAGGACGCGCAGACGATGAAGCGCGCCTCGGAGGAGGCGGGCAAGGCCGCGAACCAGATGGCCGCCGACAGCGCGGGCGCCGGTGGCGGCGCGATCCGGGACCAGGCCGTGCGCGCGGCCCAGGCCAAGCGCAACATCGACACCGCGGTCGCCGAGCTCGAGGCGGCCCTCTCGAGGGTGCCGTCGTGAGCGCGCGCAAGGCCGCCCTCGCGCTCGCGGCGTCGCTGGCGCTCCAGGGCTGCGCCGATCCCGGACCGGCGAAGGAGCGCGGCTTCTTCGGCGGCATGGGCGCGATGATGACCGGCGGCGACGAGCGCCAGGCGGCGAAGCTCGAGAACACGGCCGCCTCCGAGCAGCGTCGCGCGCTCGAGGCGCGCGCCGAGGCGCAGGCTGCGGCCTCGCGCCAGCAGCAGAGCGAGAGGGACCTCGCGGCGGCGAAGGCGCGCCTCGACGCGATCGACGCGGACATCGCCCGCCAGCGCCAGGCGCTGGCGCGGCTGCGGGCCCAGCGCGGCGAGGCGGGACGCGCCGAGGCCGAGCGCCTGCGCCGCGAGAGCGACGATCTCGCCCGCGCGCGCGCGCGCGCCGGCAGCCAACCGAGCGCCGAGGAACTCCAGTCGCTCGAGCGCCTGTCGCGCGCGCTTGACGAATCGCTGCGCCGCTACGGGCAGAACTGACGCGGCCCGCGCCCGATCCGGCGCGCAGGCTCACATGGCCGGCCGGGCAGCAGGCCTGGGGTCGACAACGAAGGGCAGACGAGAATGGCGGCGCCACGTTTCCTCCTGAAGACCGAGCTGGCGCGCTTCGCGCCGCTGGCCCTCGACGGCCGGGCCGTCACCGCGCAGCACGACCGCCTCCAGGCGCTGCTCGCCGCGCGCGGCCTCGCCGGCGCGGGGCAGGTCTTCGCGGAGCCGATCTCCGGCGCTGGCGCGATCACCTGGTACGGCACGGGCGCCGGCGACCCGCAGCCCATCGCCTCGCTCTCGGCCGAGCGCCGCGCCGAGGCGGAGGCGCGGCTCGCCGCCGCGATCGCCCCCGTGCTCGGCCTGCTCGACGACCCGGAGGCGGGCCCGCTGCTGCGGCGCGCGCTGGTCGTCGGCGACGCCGAGCAGATCCTCGTGCTCGACGACGGCGTGGTCCTGGCCGGCTGGGGCCTCGTCCCCGCCGGGATCTCCGGCGACGCGGACGTCGCCCGCCACGCGGCCGCGACGCTGGGGCGCTTCGTCCCGGCGCTCGCATCGGTCGACGCCTCCTTCCTCGGCCCGGTCGCCGCGCCAGTTGCGGCAGCGCCTGCGCCGCGCGGCACGCCGGCTGCCGCGCCGGCGGCCGCCGCGCCGCCGCCGCCGCCGCCCCGTGCCACCACGACGCAGCCGGGCGGCGCGGAGCCGCCGCATGCGGCCGCGCCGATGGCCTGGTGGATGGTGCCGGTCCTGGTCGCGGTAGCCCTCGCATTCCTGCTGCTCGGCTTCTGGCTGGCCTGGAACCACTTCGTGCGCGACATCGCCAGCCGGCAGTACTCGGCGAGCATCGTCGACGGCGAGCGCACCCGCCTCGCCATCCGCATGCAGCGCGAGACCAACGAGGCCCTCGAGCGCGAGGTCGAGCGCGCGCGCCGTGCCGCCGGCCAGGACGTCTGCCGCGCCGAAGGGCCCGCCGGCAGCGCGCTCCCCGCGCTGCCGCAGAGCCAGCCGGTCGCGCCCGGCGCCGCGCCGCCGCCGGTCCCCGCGCCGCCCGGTGTCACGCCGCCCGCCGCACAGCCCCCGCAGCCTGGGCAGCAATCCGCCGCTCCGCCGGCCGGGTCGCTGGCCTCGCTCCTCGAGCACGCGACGGTGATGATCGCGACCGCGGGGCCGCGCGGCATCGGGCATGGCACGGGCTTCTTCGTCTCCGGCGACACGATCGTCACCAACGCCCATGTCGTCGAGAACGCCGACCCGCGGCAGATCTTCGTCATGTCCAAGTCGATCGGCCGCGCGCTGCGCGCCGAGCTGGTCGCGCGAAGCTCCACTCCAGGCCAGGAGTCGGAGCCCGGCTTGCCGGACTTCGCCGTGGTCAGGCTCGCCC
>CANMWW010000298.1 GCA_947500965.1 Alphaproteobacteria bacterium | reverse complement strand
GTCGTCCTTCATCACGTCCTCTAGGGCGCGCACCGACTTCTCGCGCCCGACGAATAGCGGGACGATCATGTGCGGGAAGACGACGATGTCCCGCAGGGGAAGGACCGGATAGAGGGTGCCACGCGGAGTCTCGGCCATGTCATGAACTCGCTGGTTCTGTGCGTTCTGGAGGTCGGCGTCGGCGCGGCCGTCCCTGGGGGGAGGCGGTCGGCCCTTCAGGCATGCGACCCGCCTGCCGGGACAGATGGCATCTGCGCGGCGCCGATCAAGGCCCCGCGCGGCGCGAGGGAACGGCGCGGCCCGGCGGGCGCGGCCATGCCGCTCAAGCCGAGGAACCCGCGGCGCTCTCGGCGCGCCGGTCGGCGTAGATCTGCAGCGGCTTGGCCCTGCCCTCGATCACCTCGCGGTTGATCACGACCTCCTCGACCCCGGTCATCTGCGGGAGGTCGAACATCGTGTCGAGCAGGATCCCTTCCATGATCGAGCGCAAGCCGCGCGCGCCGGTCTTGCGCTGGATCGCGCGGCGCGCGACCGCGCGCAGGGCGTCCTCGGAGAAGGCGAGCTTGACGCCCTCCATCTCGAACAGGCGCTGGTACTGCTTGAGCAGCGCGTTCTTGGGCTTCTGCAGGATCTCGACCAGCGCGTCCTCGGAGAGGTCGTTGAGCGTCGCGATCACGGGCAGGCGGCCGATGAACTCGGGGATCAGGCCGAACTTGAGCAGGTCCTCGGGCTCGACCTCGCGCAGGATCTCGCCGGTCTGGCGGTCGTCGACGGAGCGGACGTCGGCGCCGAAGCCGATCGCCGTGCCGCGGGTGCGCTGGGCGATGATCTTCTCCAGCCCCGCGAAGGCACCGCCGCAGATGAACAGGATGTTCGTCGTGTCGACCTGCAGGAATTCCTGCTGCGGGTGCTTGCGTCCGCCCTGCGGCGGCACGGAGGCGATCGTGCCCTCCATGATCTTGAGCAGCGCCTGCTGGACGCCCTCGCCCGAGACGTCGCGGGTGATCGAGGGGTTCTCGGACTTGCGGCTGATCTTGTCGACCTCGTCGATGTAGACGATGCCGCGCTGGGCGCGCTCGACGTTGTAGTCGGCCGCCTGGAGCAGGCGCAGGATGATGTTCTCGACGTCCTCGCCGACATAGCCGGCCTCGGTCAGCGTCGTCGCGTCGGCCATCGTGAACGGCACGTCGATGATCCTGGCGAGCGTCTGGGCGAGCAGCGTCTTGCCCGACCCGGTCGGCCCGACCAGCATGATGTTCGACTTGGCGATCTCGACCTCGTTGTTCTTACCGCCATGGGCGAGGCGCTTGTAGTGGTTGTGCACCGCCACCGAGAGCACGCGCTTCGCCTGGTCCTGGCCGATCACGTAGTCGTCGAGCACGTTGCAGATGTCGCGCGGCGTCGGGACGCCCTCGCGCGACTTCACCAGCGTCGTCTTGTGCTCCTCGCGGATGATGTCCATGCACAGCTCGACGCATTCGTCGCAGATGAACACCGTCGGGCCCGCGATCAGCTTGCGGACCTCGTGCTGGCTCTTGCCGCAGAAGGAACAGTACAGCGTGTTCTTGGAATCGCCGCTGCCGGTCTTGCTCATGCTCGTTCCGCCTGTGTTCTGTCGCGGGCAGCGCGCGTTCGCGCCACCGGGTGACTCGGTATGACATTAGCGCCCGCGCTCGCGCCGCCACAACGGATAAGCGGTCGCGCGAACGTCACGCGAACATCGCGCGTCGCGAGGGATGCGCCGCGTCGCGCGGCGCGCGGCCGCTCAGGCCGGCTTCGCGTCGTCCGCGCGCGGCGGGCGATTGACCACGACCTCGTCGATGAGGCCGAAGGCCTTCGCGTCGTCGGGGCTCATGAACTTGTCCCTCTCGAGCGCCTGCTCGATCGCCTCGATGGGCTGCCCGGTGTGCCGGACGTAGATCTCGTTGAGGCGCTTGCGCAGGTTCAGGATCTCGCGCGCCTGGATCTCGATGTCCGTCGCCTGCCCCTGGGCGCCGCCCGACGGCTGGTGGACCATGATCCGCGCGTTGGGCAGCGAGAACCGCTTGCCCTTGGCGCCGGCGGCGAGGAGCAGCGAGCCCATCGACGCGGCCTGGCCGATGCAGACCGTCGCGACGTCGGGCCGGATGTACTGCATCGTGTCGTAGATCGCGAGGCCCGACGTGACCACGCCGCCCGGCGAGTTGATGTAGAACGAGATGTCCTTCTTCGGGTTCTCGGACTCGAGGAAGAGAAGCTGCGCGCAGACCAGGCTCGACACGGCGTCGTTGACCGGGCCGGTCATGAAGATGATCCGCTCCTTGAGCAGCCTCGAGTAGATGTCGAAGGCGCGCTCGCCGCGCGCCGTCTGCTCGATCACCATCGGGACGAGCATGTTCATCTGTTCGGCCATGCGCTCGGACATCTGCGTTCCTCTGGTGCTTGGATCTGCTGGGGCGGGCGGGCCGGCGTCAGCCGGCCGCCTTGTCGTCCTCGGCCTGGTCCTTGGTCACTTCCTCGACCGTCATCGAGACCTCGGTCGTGCGCGCCATCTCGAGGATGAAGTCGATGACCTTGTCCTCGAAGAGCGGGCCGCGGATCTGCGCGAGCATCTCCGGGTTCGAGCGGAACTGCTCGATCACCTTGCGCTCCTGGCCCGGGTAGCGGCGGGCCTGCTCGACGAGCGCGCGGTTGGTCTCCTCCTGCGTGACCTGGATGTTGTTGCCGCGGCCGATCTCCGACAGCAGCAGGCCGAGGCGCACGCGGCGCTGGGCGATCGGGCGGAAGTCGGCGGCGACCTGCTCGGGCGTCTTGCCGCGCGTGCCCTCGTCCTCCATGCCCATCGAGCGCTCGCGCTCGAAGTTGGACATGATCGCCTGCAGCTCGATCTCGACCATGCCCTCGGGCACCTCGAAGGAATGCGCCTCGGCGAGGCGGTCGAGCAGCAGGCGCTTGGTGCGCAGCCGCGCCAGCTCGCCGTACTCGCGGCCGATCTGGTCGCGCACCGCGCCGCGCAGCGTCTCGAGGTCCTCGAAGCCGAGCTCCTTCGCCATCTCCTCGTCGACGGCGACGGCCACGGGCGCGAGCACCTGCTTCACCGTGACGTCGAACTCCGCCGGCTTGCCCTTGAGCTCCTCGTTCGGATAGGCCTCCGGGAAGACGATCTTCACGACCGTCTTCGCGCCCGGCGCGTGGCCGGCGAGCTGGTCCTCGAAGCCCGGGACGAACTGCCCGGAGCCGAGCTCGAGCCGCTGGTCGCTCGCGGCGCCGCCGGCGAACTCCTTGCCGTCGACGCGGCCGACGAAGTCGATGACGACGATGTCGCCCTTCTGGGAGGCGCGCTCGACCGGCGCGGCCTTGGCCTTGCCGCGCTGCTCGGCCATGCGCCCGAGCGCCTTCTCGGCCTCCGCGTCCTCGACCCTGATCTTCACGCGCTGCAGCTCGAGCGTCTTGAGGTCGACCGGGGAGACGTCCGGCAGCACCTCGATCGCGAGCTTGTACTCGAGGTCGGCGCCCTCGGCGAAGGCGGTCACCTCGACGCGCGGCTGCATCGCGGGGCGAAGCCCGCGGTCCTGCATGGCCTGCGAGGAGGACTCGGAGACCGTCTTCTCCAGCACCTCGCCGAGCACGGCCTGGCCGAAGCGCTTCTGGAGGACGGGCATCGGCACCTTGCCGGGGCGGAAGCCGGGGAGCGACGCCTCGCGGGCGATCTCGGAGAGGCGCTCGGCCACGCCCGCCGCGATCGACGCCGCGGGAACGACAACCTTGAACTCGCGCTTCAGTCCGGCGTTCGAAAGCTCGGTCACTTGCATGTCGAAAAGGTCCTTGTCCTTGCGGCTCGTCGTCTTGCGGCGGCGCGAGGCGCGCCAGGCCGTGTGTCCTCTCCCGGGCGGGAGCCTGGTGCGGGCGGAGGGACTTGAACCCACACGACTTTCGTCACTGGAACCTAAATCCAGCGCGTCTACCAGTTCCGCCACGCCCGCCCGCGCGAGGGGCGACTAGCTACAGGCACATATCCCGCCAGTCAACCTGCCGCAGGGCCGGCGCCCGCCCCGCCCCCGCCCGGCGTCAGCGCAGCAGCGCCCGGGCCGCCGCGGCGACGATGGCGTCGGCGTCCAGCCCATAGGTCCGGTAGATGTCGGGCAGGTCGCCGGACTGGCCGAAGCCCTCGCAGCCCAGCGCCTCGACGAGCTGGCCGCGGACCGCGCCCAGCCACGACAGGGTCGCGGGATGGCCATCGACCAGG
>CANMWW010000297.1 GCA_947500965.1 Alphaproteobacteria bacterium | reverse complement strand
GTGGCGTCTCGCGCGAGCGCGAGGTCAGCCTCGTTTCAGGCGCCGCGGCGGCCGAGGCGCTGCGCAGCGCGGGGCATGACGTGCGCACGCACGACCTGTCGCGCGACGTGGGCGCGCTCGTGCAGGAGATCGAGGCGCACCGCCCCGACGTCGTCTTCAATTCCCTGCACGGCAGGTTCGGCGAGGATGGCTGCGTCCAGGGACTGCTCGAGCTGATGGGGATCCCCTACACGCATTCCGGCGTGCGCGCCTCGGCGATCGCCATGGACAAGCCGGCGACGAAGCGCGCGGTCGAGCAGGCCGGGATCCGCACGCCCCGCGGCCGGGTCGTGCGGCGCGACGATTTCGCGCTGGGCGACCCGCTGCCCCGCCCCTTCATCGTCAAGCCCGTCGCCGAGGGCTCCACCATCGGCGTGCGCGTCGTCGCCGAGGGCGACAACCGCGACTGGTCCGCGGACTGGTCCTACGGGGACGAGGCGCTGGTCGAGGAATACATCCCCGGACGCGAGCTCACCGTCGGCATCATGGGCGAGCGCGCCCTCGCCGTGACGGAGATCCGCTTCGAGGGCGCCGCCTTCGACTACACCGCCAAGTACACCAGCGGCCACGCGAGCCACCTGCTGCCCGCCCCCGTGCCGCCCGAGGTCTACGACGCGGCGATGGACGCGGCGCTGGTCGCGCATCGCGCGCTCGGCTGCGACGGCATCTCGCGCAGCGACTTCCGCTACGACGACCGCCGCCCCGGCGCCGAGGGCCTGTTCTTCCTCGAGCTCAACACCCAGCCGGGCTTCACCCCGCTGTCCCTCGTGCCCGAGCAGGCCAGCCACCTCGGCATCGGCTTCGCGCCCCTGTGCGAATGGCTCGTCGGGAGGGCGCGATGCCACGCATGAGCCCGATCGCCCGGCTGGCAGGCGCCGCCCCGCGGCTCGGCGGCGCGCGGCGCCCCGTCGTCCGCCGGCGCATCGCGCGCTTCGGCTGGCTGCGCTCCCGCCGCGTCGCGATCGCGGCGGCGTGCATCGGCGCGATCGCCCTCGCCATCGCCGGCCTCGGCGCCCTGCACCGCATGGGCGTGCACGAGGCGATCGCCGATGGCGTGCGCGGCGTCGGCGATTCCGCGCTCCGCGCCAGCGCGCAGGCGGGGCTTGGCGTGCGCGAGATCGTCGTCGTCGGGCGCCGCTTCACGCCCGCGCAGGACATCGTCGCCGCGACGCGGCTGCGCGAGGGCGCCCCGCTCCTCGCCTTCGACCCGTCGATGGCGCGCGCGGAGCTCGAGCGCATGCCGTGGATACGCTCGGCCTCGGTCGAGCGCCGCTTCCCGGGCACGGTGCGCATCGACATCGTCGAGCGCCGCCCGGTCGCGCTCTGGCAGGACCAGGGCCGCTTCGCCGTGCTCGACGAGGATGGCCGCGAGATCCGCGGCGCCGATCCCGGCGCCTTCCCGCAATTCATCGTCGTCATCGGCCCGGACGCGCCGCGCCACGCGAACGAGCTCCTGCGGCTGCTCGCCCACGAGCCCGACCTGGCCGGGCGCGTGAGCTCCGCGAGCCGCGTCGCGGGACGGCGCTGGGACCTCGCCATCGCGGATGGCGGGCCGCGCGTGCTGCTCCCGGAGGCGGACCCCGGCGCGGCCATCGCCCGGCTCGCCGAGCTTCATCGCCGCGAACGGCTGCTCGACAGGTCGCTCGCGCAGGTCGACCTCCGCCTCGCCGACCGCATCGCCCTGCGCCCGCTCGCCACCGCTGCCGCCGACGCGCCCGCCGGCCCGCCCCAGGGCGGGCGCCCGCGCGGCACGATCCGCGGCAACTGAACGGGGAGACGGGAAGATGAGCCTCCGCAAGCCCCGCGCGCGCACCGGCCCGATCGCCGCGCTCGACATCGGCTCGACGAAGATCGCCTGCTTCGTCGCCCGCACCGAGGGCGAGGTCACGCGCGTGGTCGGCGTCGGCCACCAGGTCTCGCGCGGCGTGCGCGCCGGCGCGATCGTCGACATGGAAGCCGCCGCCGAGGCGATCACCAACGCCGTGTCGGCGGCCGAGCAGATCGCGGGCGAGACGCTCAAGAGCGTCGTCGTCGGCACGAGCTGCGGCTCGCCCTCGTCGCAGACCGTGGCCGTCGACCTCGCGATCGCGGGCCACGAGGTCTCCGACGCGGACCTGCGCCGCGTCACGGGCAATGGCCGCGCGTTGCAGTCCATGCCCGCCCGCAAGCTCCTGCACGCGATCCCCGTCAGCTACTCGATCGACGGCAGCCGCGGCATCCGCGACCCGCGCGGCATGTGCGGCGAGCGCCTCGGCGTGAACATGCACCTCGTCTCGGCCGATGCCGGCGCGATGCGCAACCTGGAGGCCGTGATCGGCCGCTGCCACCTGGACGTCGAGAACTTCGTCGTCTCGCCCTACGCCGCGGGCCTCGCCTCGCTGGTCGAGGACGAGATGGACCTCGGCGTCACGGTCGTCGACCTCGGCGGCGGCGTCACCTCCATGGCGGTGTTCTTCGATGGCCACGCCATCTGGACCGACGCGATCCCGGTCGGCGGCGGCCATGTCACCAGCGACATCGCGCGCGGCCTCTCGACGCCGCTTGTCTACGCGGAACGCATGAAGACGCTGTTCGGCAGCTGCATGACGGCGGGCTCCGACGAGCGCGAGGTGATCGACGTCCCCCTCGTCGGCGAGGAGGAGCACGACCACGCGAACCACGTCTCGAAGTCGCTCCTCACGGGCATCATCCGCCCGCGCATGGAGGAGACCTTCGAGCTCGTGCGCTCGCGCCTCGAGGCGAGCGGCCACCACAAGACTGCCGGGCGCCGCGTCGTCCTCACGGGCGGCGGGTCGCAGCTCAACGGCGTGCGCGAGCTGGCGGCCACCGTCCTCGACAAGCAGGTCCGCCTCGGGCGGCCCATCCGCATCCAGGGCCTGTCCGACCAGACGGGCGGCCCCGCCTTCGCCGCCTGCGCCGGCCTCGTCGCGCATGCCCTCGGCCCGCAGGAGGCGCCGCGCCTGGCGCCCGGCACGACGGGCAGCGCCGGCGGGCTCTTCAACCGCGTCGGCGTGTGGCTCAGGGAAAACCTGTGACGCCCGCCCGCCCTACCCGAACCGCGGCCGATCGCCGCCACACCATCCCCAAGAGGAGAAGCGCATGCCCCTGAATCTCTCGGTGCCCAACGGGCAGATCGACCTCAAGCCGCGGATCACCGTGATCGGCGTGGGCGGCGCGGGCGGCAACGCCGTCAGCAACATGATCCGGTCCGAGCTCGGCGGCGTCGAGTTCGTGGTGGCCAACACCGACGCGCAGGCCCTCGGGCAGAACCTCGCCGGCGCCCGGATCCAGCTCGGCATCGGCGTGACGCAGGGGCTCGGCGCCGGCGCGCGCCCGGATGTCGGGCGCGCCGCGGCCGAGGAGGCGCTCGCGCAGATCTCCGAGGCGATCGAGGGCTCGCACATGGTGTTCATCGCCGCCGGCATGGGCGGCGGCACGGGCACGGGCGCCGCGCCGGTGATCGCGCGCGTGGCGCGCGAGCTCGACATCCTCACGGTCGGCGTCGTCACCAAGCCCTTCAACTTCGAGGGGCAGAAGCGCATGCAGATGGCCGAGGCCGGCATCGCCGAGCTCCAGCAGGTCGTCGACACGCTCATCGTGATCCCGAACCAGAACCTCTTCAGGATCGCCAACGAGCGCACGACCTTCGCCGACGCCTTCAAGATGGCGGACGACGTCCTCTACTCGGGCGTGCGCGGCGTGACCGACCTCATGATCATGCCCGGCCTCATCAACCTCGACTTCGCCGACATCCGCTCGGTGATGGCCGAGATGGGCAAGGCGATGATGGGCACCGGCGAGGCCGAGGGCGAGACCCGGGCCACCGACGCCGCCCAGAAGGCGATCTCCAACCCGCTCCTCGACGACGTGTCGATGAAGGGCGCGCGCGGCGTCCTCATCAACATCACGGGCGGCCCCGACATGACCCTGTTCGAGGTCGACGAGGCGGCCAACAGGATCCGCGAGGAGGTCGACCCCGAAGCGAACATCATCTTCGGCTCGACCTTCGACGAGGGCATGACCGGCCGCATGCGCGTCTCGGTCGTCGCCACGGGCATCGATGCCGCGCGCGTCGAGCAGGACAACAACAAGTCGACCGTCATCTCGCTGATGCGCGGCAAGACGGGCGGCCGCGCCGCCGCGCCCGCGCCCGCCGCGCAGGCCGCCGCCCCCCGCATGGAGGCCC
>CANMWW010000296.1 GCA_947500965.1 Alphaproteobacteria bacterium | reverse complement strand
CGCGCGGGCACCCGTGCAGGGCGCCGGCCTGGCGCTTTCCGGCGGCGGCATCAGGTCCGCCGCGTTCTGCCTTGGCGCCATGCAGGCCCTGGACCTCGGGCTCAAGGGCGGGGCGACGAGCCCGGGAGGCATCCGCTTCTTCGACTGGATGTCGAGCGTCTCCGGCGGCGGCTATGCCGCGGCGTCGGTGCGCCTCGGCATGGAGCAGGCGAACGGTGCGTTCCCCTTCGCGCATGCGGCGGGAGGCAGGCAGGACGGACCTGGCCTCGGGCACGTGCGCAACTACTCGCGCTACCTCGCGCCGCGCGGCGGCTTCTGGGAGATGCTCGGGTCGATCGCGGTCGTGCTGCGCGGCCTGTTCGTGAACCTGCTGGTTGTGGGATCGGCCGTCCTCGTGCTCGCGGCGCTGACCGGCTTCCTCTACCCGAACCAGGGCTTCAAGACGGCCGCGGGGCCGTGGCGCGTCCTCGGCATGGGCCATTTCGACGTGACGCTGTGCGTCCTCCTCGCGCTCGTCGCATGGATGCTCGGCTGGGCCGGCTGGCGCTTCGCGCGCGCCGGAAGGGGCGGACCGGAGATGTCCGCCAGGGCGCTGCGGGTGGCAAGGTTCCTGATCGCCGCGACCATCTTCGTTGCCTTCCTGCAGGCACAGCCGCATGCAGCCTCCGTCGTCTTCGACACCTTCGGCAGCTTCGGCACCCTCGACGGGGCCGGCAGGACGATCGGCAATTTCTTCTTCGTCGAGGTGCCGAAGATCGCGGCCGCGGCCGGCGCCGTCCTCGCCCTGGTGAGCGGCGTGCTCGGCAGGGCGGCCGCGGGATCTGGCAGCGGCACGGAGAACCTCGCGCGGAGATATGCCGCGACGGCGGGCGTCTGGGCCGTGGCGCTGATCGTCCCGCTCTGCATCTGGGTCGCGTACCTGCACGCGATGCTCTGGACCGATATCGGGTTCCAGCATCGGCCCGCGACCCTCGCCGCGATGGTCTCCTGGGCCTGCGGTGCACCCGACGCGAGCGCCGCCCTCTTCCCGGACGTCAGGGCGCCAGGCCTGTGCCGGGAAACCTACCTCGTGTCGTCGATCTTCCTCGTCGGCGGCCTGGCGGTCTTCCTGCTGTTGCTCGCGCTCTTCGACCGCGATCCCAACGCGACATCGCTGCACCGTCTCTACAGGGACCGCCTCTCGAAGGCCTTTCTCTTCCGTGGCCCCGTTGGCCGCGGGGCGGAGGATCCCGAGGAGCACGGGGGCTGCGGGCTGGACCGCTTCAATGCCTCGAACGGGCCCCTGCTGCTGGTGAACTGCGCCCTCAACGTCCACGCGTCCAAGGCGGTGAACCGACGCGGACGCAACGCCGACTTCTTCTTCTTCTCGCCGCTATGGGCCGGGTCGGCCGCGACCGGGTTCCTCAGGATCGCCGACTGGCCCGCCGCGGGAGCCGGGAAGTGCCCGGACATCGGCACGGCAATGGCGATTTCCGGCGCGGCGGTCGCCTCGAACATGGGCGCCGCCATGCCGCGGCGCATGGCGCTGACGCTGGCCGTGCTGAACCTCAGGCTCGGGTACTGGATGCCCAACCCCGCCCATGTATCGTCCATGGCCATGTCGGCGGCGTTGGCGAGGCCCGGTTGGCTGATGTCGAGGCCGCTCGTCGCGGTCGCCATGGTCAAGGAAGGACCGGCAAGGGCGTCGAAGCTGGTGCAGCGCCACCCGTTCTTCGCCGAGGTCTTCTCCCAGCTCGACGAGCATTCGGAGCGCATCTACCTCACCGATGGCGGCCATATCGAGAACCTCGGCGTCTACGAGCTGCTGCGGCGGCGCGTGCGTACCATCGTCGTCGTCGATGGCGAGGCCGATGGCGCGATGGACTTCGGATCCTTCGTCCGGCTGCAGCGCTTCGCGCGCATCGACCTCGGCGTGACGATCGACCTGAACTGGAAGCCCATCCGGGACGCGACGCTCGCCGTGATGCGCGGCGAGGCCGCCCCGTCGAGCGCGGCGCATGTCGCCGTCGGCACCATCGACTACGGCGACGCGAAGGGCACGCTCGTCTACGTGAAGTCGTCGATGACCGGCGACGAGAACGACTACATCCGCGACTACGCGCGGCGGAACCCGTCCTTCCCGCACGAGACGACCGGCGACCAGTTCTTCTCCGAGGAGCAGTTCGAGGTCTATCGCGCGCTCGGCTTCCACGCGGTCCATGGCGCGTTCACGAAGCCGGCGACGGTAGCCGTCGCGGCACCGCTGTCCGGCTCCGCCGACTTCGCGGCCCTGTTCCGGCGCGAGGTCGTGGCTCCTCCGGCCTAGCCCCTCCACCCCGCGAGGAAGGCATCGACCTCCTCGCGCGATGGCGTCGTCGTGCGGCTGCCGAAGCGCGCGCACTTGAGCGCGGCCGCGACATTGGCGAAGCGCGCCGCCTCCGCGACGCCGCGCCCCTCGGCGAGGGCGAGCAGGAAGGCGCCGTGGAAGACGTCGCCGGCCGCGAGCGTGTCGACGGCGTCTACGCGCGGCGCGGGTTCGGCGCGCAGCTCGTCGCCCTCGAGCCAGCGGAAGCCGCCCGGCCCGACGGTCACCCCCAGGAAGCCGTCGAAGCGGCGTCGCGCCGCGCGCAGGCCCGTGCCGGGATCGGCGGTGCCGGCCCAGTCGCGCAGCGCGACCTCCGACCAGACGACATGGGTGGCGCGGGCCATGAGGTCGTCGAGGATCTCGCGCGGCGCGACATCCGCGTCGAGCATCGCGATCCGGCCCGCGGACCGCGCCGCGTCGAGCGCGCGGGCCGCGCCCCTCGGCCAGCGCGCGTCGACCATCGCGCCATCGAAGAGCGGCATGTCCATGACCGGCAGCCAGGACGGGTCCTGGTCGAGCGACGGGTCGTAGTAGGGGACGATCATGCGCTCGCCGTCGCGGTCCACGAGGATCGCGGAGACGGGCGAGGAATGGCCCGCGATGCGCCGCACGCGATCGACGCGCACGCCGTAGCCGCTCATGTCGGCGAGGATCTCGTCGCCGACCCGGTCGTCGCCGCAGCGGCCCCAGAACTCGACGTCGCCGCCGAGCCGGCTCATGGCGCAGGCCGCGGAGGCCGCCATTCCCCCGCCCGTGCCGACGAAGGCGCGCGCCTCTACCTCGCCCGGTCCCGGCGGGATGCGGTCGACGCGGTAGAGCCAGTCCCAGGTGACGATGCCGCAGGAGAGCAGGCGAGGCATGTTCTTGAGGCGCTCCGGATCGCGCGCGATTGGGCTAGGGTCGGGTGGCAAGTCTAGCCCGGGAGGACAGCGTGGGGACCAGCATCGGCTTCATCGGCATCGGCGTGATGGGACGCCACATGGCGCGCAACCTCGCGCGCGCGGGCCACGACGTGGCGGTCCACGACGTGCGGCCCGAGGCGCTCGAGGGCATGGCGGGGCCTGGGCTGCGCGTCGCCGCGAGCGTCGCCGACGCGGTGCGCGACGCGGACGTCGCGATCACGATGCTGCCGGACACGCCGCAGGCGCAGGACGTGCTGCTGGGGCCCGGCGGCGTGCTCGAGGCGGGCACGCGCGGCGGCCTCGTCGTCGAGATGAGCACGATCTCCGCCAGCGCGACGCGCGACATGGCCGCGCGCCTCGCGGGGCGCGGCATCGCGATGCTCGACGCGCCGGTCAGCGGCGGACCCGCGGGGGCGGAGGGCGCGTCGCTGTCGATCATGGTCGGCGGCGAGGCCGAGGCCTTCGCGCGCGCCCTGCCGGTGCTGCAGGCGATGGGCAAGACGATCGTGCATGTCGGCGAGAGCGGCGCCGGGCAGACGGTGAAGATGTGCAACCAGCTGGTCTGCGCGATCAACCTCATGGGCGTGTGCGAGGCCCTGGCGCTCGGCCGCGAGGCGGGGCTCGACCTCGGCAAGCTGCGCGAGGTGCTCATGGGCGGCGCCGCGGGCTCGTGGATGATGCAGAACCTCGCGCCCCGCATGATCGCGCGCGATCCCGCGGCCGGCTTCCGCATCGACCTCAAGCTCAAGGACCTTCGCCTGGTGAACGAGGCCGCCTTCGAGATGGGCGTGCCCCTGCCCGCGACGGCACTCGCGACGCAGCTCTACCTGGAGGCGCGCGCGCATGGCGAGGGCTCGAACGGCAACCAGGCCCTCTACCGCGTCTACGACCGCCTCTCCAGCCAGGAGGGATGAGGACATGGCTGGCGACGCCCCCGTGATCGGCTTCCTCGGCATCGGCCTGATGGGCGAGCCGATGGTG
>CANMWW010000295.1 GCA_947500965.1 Alphaproteobacteria bacterium | reverse complement strand
TCTCCGGCCTGCCGCAGTTCCATCGCCATTTCGACCTGCCGATCGGGCCGGTGCTGCATGTCGGCGCGCCCTATTTCTACCGGCGCGAGGACATGGCCATGGACGAGGAGGCCTATTCCGAGGCCTGCGCCGAGGAACTCGACCGGACGATCCGCGCCGAGGGGCCCGACACGGTCGCTGCCTTCATCGCAGAGCCGATGATGAGCTCGGGCGGCATGCTGCCCCCGCCCGCCGGCTACTGGCGCCGCGTCCAGGACGTGCTGCGCCGCCACGACGTGATGCTGATGGTCGACGAGGTGGTCACCGGCTTCGGGCGCCTCGGCGCGTGGTTCGGCTCGTCCCTCCACGGCATCGACGCGGACATGATCTCCATCTCGAAGGGCCTGACGAGCGGCTACCTGCCGCTGGCCGGCTCGATCGTCTCGGAGCGCGTGTGGGGGATCCTCGAGGAAGGCTCGCGGCGGTTCGGGCCGTTCCACCACGGCTTCACCTACGTGGCCCACCCCGTCTGCGCCGCCGCGGCGATGGCGAACATCGACATCCTCGAGCGCGAGGACCTGCCGGGCAACGCCGCGCGCACGGGTGCCTGGTTCCTCGAGCGGCTGCGCGCGCGCTTCGCCGGCATCGACATCGTCGGCGACATACGCGGCCAGGGCCTGCTCGCCGCGATCGAGTTCGTCGCCGACCGCGCGACGCGCGCGCGCTTCCCGGCGGAGTTGCGCCTCGGCCAGCTCGTCTCGCGCGCGGCGCGCGAGGAAGGCCTTGTCGTGCGGGCGCTGCCGGAGGGCGACATCGTCGCCTTCTCGCCCGCGCTGACCGTGACGCCCGCGCAGCTCGACGACATCCTGGACAGGCTGGCGCGCGCGGTGGAGCGCGTGCGCGCCGGGCTCAGCCCCGCGGCCTGAGGTCGAAGAGGCGCAGCGTGCCGGCCTCGGTGCCGGCCGCGAGGCGCCAGCCGTCGGGCGACCATTCGAGCGCGGAGACGGGCGAGCCCGTGGGTCCGTCGAGCGGCGTCACGCGCTTCTTCGCGATGTCGGCGACATGCACCTGGCCATCCGCGAAGCCGAGCAGCACGAAGGGCGCGGCGGGATGGGCGGCGACCCTGGTGATCAGCACGGGCTCGTCGCCGGGGGGCTGCAGCTCGAGCGGCGGCTGGCCCTCGGGCCCCTTGCCGGCGAAGCCCCAGCACACGCAGAGCTCGACGCCGCCCGAGACGAGCCAGTTGCCGTCATGGGTCCAGGCCAGCGACTTCGCCTTGGTCGCGTAGCCCTGCATCTGCATGTCGGCGCCGGAGGCGAGGCGCCACACGTGAAGCGCGTTCTCCTGCGTCGAGGTCGCGAGGAACTTCGAGTTCGGGCTGTAGCGGATCGCGATGTGCGATCCCTTCCACGACAGGCTGCGCGGCTTCTCCGCGGGCTTCTGCGTGAGGTGGATCGTCGTGCCGCCGTAATGCGCGACAGCGAGGCGCGAGCCATCGGGGCTGAAGCACAGGTCCGCGATGCTGCTGGGATGCGGGCCGAGCTCGTGCGTCCCCGCCGGCGTCACGAGATGGACGACCTTGCCGGCCGCCGCGGCGATCATCGAGCGTCCCGCATGGGCCACGACGCCGTCGATCCAGCCGCGCCGCGCCTTCAGCACCTCGGTCGCCTGCAGGTCCGCGCCGACGCGCACCAGGCGGCCATCGTCCCCGCCCGACAGGAAGTCCGTGCCCGAGAGGCCGCGGCAGAAGGCAAGGCTCGCGCCGCGATGCGCCTCGACGTCGCGCGGCGCGTCCCCGGCCATCGGATCGGCCGGCAGGAACGCGACCCTGCCCGCACCCGTCGCCGCCGCAAGCGTGGCGCCCGACGCGTCATGGGCGAGGCCGACGACGAAGGCGCCGAGCTCGACGCGACGCCGCGGCGGGCCCTTGGCCCCGTTGCCTTCCATCGTGCTGGCTCCCGGGTCCTGCGTCAGGCCGGCCTGGCGCAGGCGAGGAAGCCGCGGCGCAGCGCCTCGCCGTCGATCTGGCGGCCGATGAAGACGAGCTTGCTCGTCCGCGCGTCCCCCGCGCGCCAGGGCTGGCCCCAGTTGGAGTCCATCAGCATGTGGACGCCCTGGAACACGAGGCGCCTGTCCTCGCCCGCGACCGAGAGCACGCCCTTCGACCGGAGGATGTCCTGGCCCTTCTCGCGCAGGACCGTCGAGATCCACATGCGGAAGCGGTCCGGGTCGATCGGCCCGTCGATCGTGAGCGAGATGCTGGAGATCGTGGAATCGTGGCGCGTGACATGCGCCGCGCCCGCGGGCACCTTTGCCTCCGCATGGCCATGCTCGTGGTGGTCGTGGCCGTGGTCATGGTCGTGGCCATGGTGGTCGTGGTGCCCATGGTCATGGCCGTGGTCGTGATGATGGTGTTCGTGGCCGTGCTTCGCCGCGTGCAGGAATTCCGGGTCGACCGTGAGGATGCGCTCGAGGTCGAAGGCGCCGCGGTCGAGGATCGTGGCGAGGTCGATCTCGCTGCGCTGCGTGCGGTGGATCGTCGCGAACTTGTTGATCGAGCGGATCTGCGCCTCGACGGCCTTCAGCTCCTCGGGCGAGACGAGGTCGGTCTTGTTCAGCAGGATCACGTCCGCGAAGGCGACCTGGTCCTCGGCCTCGTGGCTGTCCTCGAGGCGCGCGGGGAAGAACTTCGCGTCGACCACGGTCACGATGGCGTCGAGCTTCGTGCGCGCGCGCACCTCGTCGTCCGAGAAGAAGGTCTGCGCGACCGGGGCGGGATCGGCGAGGCCCGTGGTCTCGATGATCATCCCGTCGAGGCGGTCGGAGCGCTTCATCAGCCCGCCGATGATGCGGATGAGGTCCCCGCGCACGGTGCAGCAGATGCAGCCGTTGTTCATCTCGAAGATTTCCTCGTCGGCGTCGACGACGATGTCGTTGTCGATGCCGACCGCCCCGAACTCGTTGATGATCACGGCGTATTTCCTGCCGTGGTGCTCCGTGAGGATGCGGTTGAGCAGCGTCGTCTTGCCCGCGCCGAGATAGCCGGTCAGGACGGTCACGGGGATCTGGTTGGGCTCGCCGGTGGACATGGCTGCTTGGCTCCGCGTTGCGCGAGGTCGAGCCGCCTATATAGCAGCCGCGCGGCCCGGCACCACCCGGCCGCCGCGCGCGCCGGGAATGGCAGGCCGTCGGCTGCGCCTGTAGCATCCCGCCTCCATTTCGGGGGGAACGGGCATGGAAGCGGCAGACCTGCGCATCAGCGACGTCATCGCGCATCCGCTGCGCGCCCGGCTGCCGCAGGCGCAGCGCACCAGCCAGGGCGACTGGCCGGCGCTCGACATCGCGGTGGTCGAGGTCCGCACGGATGCCGGCATCACGGGCTGGGGCGAGTGCCTGGCGCGCACCTCCTCGCCGGCCTATGCCGCGGCGGTGGAGACCATCCTCAGGCCGGTCCTGGTCGGGCGGAATCCCTTCGACGCCGCGGCGCTCTGGCGCGCCATGCGCGGCAGGCTGACGGGCCGCGCCGGCGGCATGCTGGTCGAGGCCATCGCCGGCGTCGACATCGCGCTCTGGGACATCATGGGCAAGGCCGCGGGGCTGCCGGTCCACAGGCTGCTGGGCGGCGTCGGCCGCGCCGAGGTCTTCGCCTACGCGTCCTCCATCAACTGGGGCGACGACGCGCGCGCCGAGGCCGAGACGCGCGACTGCCTGGCGCGCGGCTTCCGCGCCATCAAGGTCAAGATCGGGCAGACGCCGCGCGCGGCGATCGCCCGCGCCGAGCTCGTCCGCAAGGTCGCGGGCCCCGACATCCGCCTCAGCGTCGACGCCAACTGGGCCTTCGACATCGACGAGGCCACCGAGGTAGGCGAGGCGCTGGCGGCGCTCGGCTACTGGTGGTTCGAGGAACCGATCCCGCCGGAGGACATCGAGGGCTACCGCCTGCTGCGCCAGCGCACGAAGGTGCGCCTCGCCGCCGGGGAAAGCGACTTCGTGGCGACGCAGGCCCGCGACCTGATCGCCACGCGCAGCGTGGGCGTGATCCAGCCCGACGTCGCGCGCGCCGGCGGCATCACGGAGACGCGCCGGATCGCGGACCTCGCCGACGCCTTCCACGTGGCCTATGCGCCGCATGTCGGCTGGTCGGGCGCGCTCTGCGCCGCGGCCAGCGTCCAGCTCGCGGCGGCGCAGCCGAACTTCCTCGTCTACGAGTGCATGGTCTTCGACAACCCGCTGCGCGAGGAACTGCTCGTCT
>CANMWW010000294.1 GCA_947500965.1 Alphaproteobacteria bacterium | reverse complement strand
CTCATCCTCACGCTGATCATCCTCGTCGCCGCCTTCAACATCATCTCGTCGCTGATCATGCTGGTGAAGGACAAGTCGCGGGACATCGCGATCCTCCGCACCATGGGAGCGGCGCGCGGCTCGGTGATGCGGATCTTCCTGATGGCCGGCGCGTCGGTCGGCGTGATCGGCACCGCCGCCGGCTTCGCGCTCGGCGTCGCCTTCTGCACGAACATCGAGACGATCCGGCAGTGGCTGCAGTCGATGATGGGCTGGCAGCTCTTCCCCGCGGAGATCTACTTCCTGTCGCGCATGCCCGCGAAGATGGACCCGGTCGAGGTCGCCTATGTCGTGGCGATGGCGCTGGCGCTCAGCTTCCTCGCGACCGTCTACCCGTCCTGGCGGGCCGCGCGGCTCGCCCCCGTCGAGGCGCTCCGCCATGAGTGACGGGGCGCCCGCGCTCGAGCTCGATGCCGTCGTGCGGCGCTACCGGCAGGCAGGCGGCGCGCTCGAGATCCTGCGCGGCGCGTCGCTGCGCCTGATGCCCGGCGAGGCGGTCGCCCTGGTCGGCCCCTCGGGCGCCGGCAAGTCGACGCTCCTGCATGTCGCGGGGCTGCTCGAGGCGCCTGACGCGGGGCGGGTGCTCGTCGACGGCCAGGACGGCGGCCGGCTCGGCGACCGCGAGCGCACGCTGTTGCGCCGCCGGGCACTGGGCTTCGTCTACCAGTTCCACCACCTGCTGCCGGAGTTCTCCGCGCTCGAGAACGTGATCGTGCCGCAGATGATCGCCGGCCGGCCCCGCCGCGAGGCCGCGCGCCGCGCCGCGGAACTGCTCGAGCGCGTCGGGCTCTCCGCGCGCGCCGGCCACCGGCCGGGGCGCCTGTCCGGCGGCGAGCAGCAGCGCGTCGCCATCGTGCGCGCCATCGCCAACGCGCCGCGCGTCCTTCTCGCCGACGAGCCCACCGGCAACCTCGATCCCGGCACGGCGTCCGGCGTCTACGAGGAGCTCGTGCGGCTCGTGCGGGAGACCGGCCTCGCGGTGCTGATGGCGACGCACAATCCGGAGCTCGCCGCGCGGATGGACCGCATCGTCAGGCTCCAGGACGGCGTCCTGGTTCCCGGCTGACGCATCGCGATGTAGCCTCGCACCCAGCCGCGCAGGAAGCCGACATGGCAGACCCGAGCACCTACCGCACATTGTTCAACGAGGTACCCGCGACCGTGCAGTCTCCTTCCACGCGGGGCACCGGGGTGTTCGCCGACACCGCGCTGCGCGAACTCATGGCCACCAACCAGGTGCTCGCCGAGGAGCCGATCCTCGACGACCAGGTCCAGCCGGCGAGCCTCGACCTGCGCCTCGGGCGCTGGGCCTATCGCGTGCGGGCCAGCTTCCTGCCGGGCGACGCGACGGTGATGGACAAGCTCGGCTCCTTCACGATGCACCGCATCGACCTCTCGGAGGGCGCGGTCCTCGAGCGCGGCTGCGTCTACATCGTCCCGCTGATGGAGCGCGTGCAGCTGCAGTCCGGGATCTCCGCGCTCACGAACCCGAAGTCCTCGACCGGCCGGCTCGACATCTTCACGCGCGTGATCACCGACCGCGCGGTCTCCTTCGACAAGGTCGAGAGCGGCTACCACGGCCCGCTCTTCCTCGAGGTGGCGCCGCGCACCTTCAGCGTGCTGGTGCGGCCTGGCGCGCGGCTGTCGCAGATCCGCTTCCAGCGCGGCTCGGACATCGCCACGGGGACGAAGCTGCGCGACCTGCACAAGCGCGTGCGCCTCGTCAGCGGCGTCGAAGGCGAGCCCGTCTTCCGCGAGGGGCTGGTCGGCGTGACGGTGGACCTCGACGGCGACGCGGCCACGGGGCTCGTCGGCTACCGCGCGAAGAAGCATGCGGACGTCATCGACCTCGACCGCCGCGGCCACTACGAGATCCTCGACTTCTGGGAGCCGATCCACACGCGCACGCGGCGGCTGATCCTCGACCCGGACGACTTCTACATCCTCGTGACGCGCGAGGCCGTGACCATCCCGCCGGACCACGCGGCGGAGATGGTCGCCTACGACACGATGGTCGGCGAGTTCCGCGTCCACTATGCCGGCTTCTTCGACCCGGGCTTCGGCCATGGCGGCGAGGGGCAGGGCAGCCGCGCCGTGCTGGAGGTGCGCTCGCACGAGGTGCCCTTCCTGCTCGAGCACGGGCAGACCGTGGGCTGGCTGCGCTACGAGCGCCTGACCGCGCCGCCGGCGCGGCTCTACGGCGCCGGGTCCGGCTCGAACTACCAGCGCCAGGGCCTGCAGCTCGCCAAGCAGTTCAAGCGACCGGGCTGAGGGGCGGCGAGCGCCGGCGGGGGAGGCGATCCCTTGGGCATCCGCTTCGCGCTCCGGCACCGCACCTGGTACCGCTACGCGCGTCCCGTCGCGCTGGGACCCCATGTGCTGCGGCTCCATCCCGCGCCGCACGCGCCGATGCCGGTCTCGTCCTTCGCGCTCTCGGTGGGCCCGGCGCGCCATGGCCTGCGCTGGCACCGCGACCCGCAGGCCAACCGCGTCGCGCGCGTCGTCTTCGAGGAGCGCACGGACCGCCTCGACATCGAGGCCTCCCTCGTCGTCGAGCTGTCGCCGCTCGATCCCTTCGACTTCCTGCTCGAGCCCTGGGCCGAGGCGTTTCCCTTCGGCGCATCACCCGATGGCGAACTCGAGCGCGAACTCGCGCCCTGCAGGGAGCTGGACGCCGGTGGCGCGCGGCTCGACGCCTTCATGGCCTCGATCGACCGACGACGCGCGCCGACGACCGACGTGCTCGTCGCGCTGAACCGGCGGCTTGCCGGCGAGATCCGCTACATCGAGCGCCTGGAGCCCGGGATCCGGTCGCCGGAGGAGACGCTCGCGCGCGGCGAGGGGTCGTGCCGCGACACGTCCTGGCTGCTCGTCCAGGCGCTGCGCCGCCTCGGCTTCGCCGCGCGCTTCGTCTCCGGCTACCTCGTGCAGCCGGCCGGCAGCGCGGGCGTCGCGAAGGATGGCGCCGCCCTGCATGCCTGGTGCGAGGCCTACCTGCCGGGGGCCGGCTGGATCGGCCTCGACCCGACATCGGGGCTGCTCGCGGCCGAGGGGCACGTGCCGCTCGCGGCCGCCCCGTCGCCGCGGCGCGCGGCGCCCGTGAGCGGCACGCTCGAGCCGGCCGACAGCCGCTTCGGCTTCGAGGTCGAGGTCCTGCGCCTCGGCGCGGACGATGCCGGTGCCGGGCGTGGAAGCGAGGCCGCGAGCGGCTAGGATGGCGCATGGCCGCGCCGCAGCGTCGCGCGGCGCGAGGAGGGGACGATGTTCTACGGCGAGGTCGAAGGCACTGGTTTCGTCACGCTCGATCGGCGCTTCGAGGCGTGCTTCGCAGGCCACGTGCGCGTCGAGCGCCTGTGGACCGGCGCACGCTGGGCCGAGGGCCCGGCCTGGTTCGCGGCGGGCCGATACCTCGTCTTCTCCGACATCCCCAACGACAGGATGATGCGCTTCGACGAGACGGACGGCTCGGCCTCGGTTTTCCGCGCGCCTGCCTTCAACTCGAACGGCAACACGGTCGACGCGCTCGGCCGGCTGGTGAGCTGCGAGCATCGCGCACGCCGCGTGACGCGCACCGAGCTCGACGGCAGCGTCACCGTGCTCGCCGATCGCTGGCGCGGCAGGCGCTTCAACTCGCCCAACGACGTCGTCGTGAAGTCCGACGGCTCGGTCTGGTTCACCGATCCCGACTACGGGATCATGTCCGACTACGAGGGCGAGAAGGCCGAGGGCGAGATCGGCGCGTGCAATGTCTACCGCATCGATCCGTCGAGCGGCGCCGTCGACGCGGTCGCGACCGACTTCGTGAAGCCCAACGGCATCGCCTTCTCGCCGGACGAGAAGGTCCTCTACGTCGCCGACACCGGCGGCAGCCACGTGGAGGGCGGGCCGCGCCACATCAGGCGCCTCGAGGTCGGCGCCGACGGGCGCACGCTCGGCGCCTCGCGCGTCTTCGCGGAATGCAGCGCCGGGCTCTTCGACGGGTTCCGCGCCGACGCCGAGGGGCGGATCTGGACCAGCACGGGCGAGGGCGTGCATTGCTACCTGCCCGACGGCACGCTGGTCGGGAAGATCCTGGTCCCGGAGCTCGTCGCGAACGTCGAGTTCGGCGGGCCGCGGCGCAACCGCCTGTTCATCTGCGGCACGACCTCGCTCTACAGCGTCTTCCTCACGACCACCGGCGCGCCGCGGACGGTCGCGCGCT
>CANMWW010000293.1 GCA_947500965.1 Alphaproteobacteria bacterium | reverse complement strand
TCCTGCGCGGCGAGGTCGACTGGCCCGCCGCCGGCGCGATGCTCGCGGGGGCGCTGGTCGGCGGCTTCGCGGGCGGCAAGCTGGCGAGCCACGTGCCCGACGGCGTGCTGCGCGTGGTCGTGATCGCCGGCGGGCTGGTGCTGGCGGGCGTCTACTTCCTGCGCTGAGGCCGCGCCTCAGCCCAGCAGCGGCGACAGCAGCAGCCGCGCGCCGAGCGCGGCGAGCAGCACCGCCATCGCGCGGTCGATCCAGGCCTTCGCCCTGCCATGGGCCGCGCGCGCGGTGGCGCTGCCGAAGACGGCCGCGACGATCCCGTACCAGCCGAATTCGACGGCGAGTATCATCGCGAGGATGGCGACCTCGATCGCGGTGGGCAGTTGCGGCGGCAGCACGGCCATGAAGACCGAGCCGAAGAACACCATCACCTTCGGGTTGGACACCTGCAGCAGCAGCGCCTGTCCGAAGCCCGCGCGCGGCCCCTCCCCGTGCTCCGCCGCCGGCGAGGGATCGGACGCGGCGCGCCAGATGCGCCAGGCGAAATGCACGAGGAAGGCGCCGCCGGCCAGCGGCAGGGCGCTCGCCAGCCAGGGCAGAGCCGCGAAGAGCGACTGGAGGCCCCAGAGCGCCGCCGCGGCCCAGATCGCGGCGCCGACGGCGAGGCCGGCGATCGGTGCCCAGGCGGCCTCGCGCCCATGGGCGAGCGCCGTCCTCAGGACCAGCACGAAGGCCGGCCCCGGGGACATCGCGCCGAGCAGGTTCGCCAGCGCGATCGAAGCCAGCGGCAGGATCCAGTCGCTCACGGCCCGGCCCGGCGGCCGGACGTCACATCGCCTCGGTGCCGCGCGCGATGGCGGCGACGCCCGTGCGGCTCACCTCGACGAGGCCGAGCGGGCGCAGGATGTCGATGAAGGCGTTCACCTTGTCCGTCGCGCCGGTGATCTCGAACACGAAGGACTGGATCGTCGAGTCGATGACCTTGGCGCGGAAGACGTCCGCGAGGCGCAGGCTCTCCACCCGCTTCTCGCCGGTCGCGACGACCTTGAGCAGCGCGAGCTCGCGCTCGACATGCGGCCCGCCGAGCGTCATGTCGCGCACCCGGTGCACGGGGACGAGGCGATCGAGCTGCGACTTGATCTGCTCGATCACCATCGGCGTGCCGGACGTGACGATGGTGAAGCGCGAGAGGTGCTCGCTGGCGTCGGTCTCCGCGACGGTCAGGCTCTCGATGTTGTAGCCGCGGCCGGAGAACAGCCCGACGATGCGGGCGAGCACGCCAGGCTCGTTGTCGGCGATGACGGAGATTGTGTGCCGTTCGATCGGCTGCTGCGGGGGCATCCTGGTGTCCTCGGGCTCGATGTTCGCGTAGGCGCGGCGGCGGCGCGGCGGGCGGCGGGAATGGCGCTCAGACGAGCACCATTCCCTCCTCCGACACCGGCCTGCCCGGGGAGTCCTTGCCGGACGGGCCGAGGATCATCTCGTTGTGCGCCGCGCCGGACGGGATCATCGGGAAGCAGTTCTCCTTCTCGTCGACGGCGACGTCGACGACCGTCGGCCTGCCATTGGCCATCATCTCGCGGATCACGCCGTCGAGGTCGCCCGGCCTGGCGCAGCGCAGGCCGACGCAGCCGAAGGCCTCCGCGAGCTTCACGAAGTCCGGCAGCGCGTCCATGTAGCTCTCGGAGTAGCGGTTGCCGTGCAGCAGCTCCTGCCACTGGCGCACCATCCCCATGTAGCGATTGTTGAGGATGAAGACCTTCACCGGCAGGCGGTACTGCACGATGGTGGAGAGCTCCTGGATGTTCATCAGCGTCGAGGCCTCGCCCGCGACGTCCACGACCAGCGCGTCGGGATGCGCGAGCTGCACGCCCATCGCGGCCGGCAGGCCATAGCCCATGGTGCCGAGCCCGCCCGAGGTCATCCAGCGGTTCGGGCGCTCGAAGCGGTAGAGCTGCGCCGCCCACATCTGGTGCTGGCCGACCTCGGTCGTGATGAAGGTCTCGCGGTCCTTGGTCAGCTCGTAGAGGCGCTGCACCGCGTATTGCGGCTTGATGACGTCCGCGCCCTGCGCGATGGCGAAGCACTTGCGCGCGCGCCAGGACTCGATCTGCCCCCACCACGTGGCAAGCGACTTGCGGTCGGGCTCGGCGCGGCGGCGGTCCCATTCGGCGAGGATCGCCTTCATGGTCTCCGCGACGTCGCCGACGATCGGCACCTCGACGCGCACGTTCTTGTTGATCGAGGACGGGTCGATGTCGACGTGGATCTTGCGCGAGTTGGGCGAGAAGGCGTTGAGCCGCCCGGTGACGCGGTCGTCGAAGCGCGAGCCGACCGCGAACATGACGTCGCAGTCATGCATCGCCATGTTGGCCTCGTAGCTGCCGTGCATGCCCAGCATGCCGAGGAAATGCGGGTCGGCGGCAGGCACTGCGCCGAGCCCCATCAGCGTGAGGGTGCAGGGAAAGCCGCTGCGGCGCACGAACTCGGTCACCAGCCGCGACGCGTCGGGGCCGGAATTGATGATGCCGCCGCCGCCATAGACGATCGGGCGCTTCGCCTTCATCAGCAGGTCGACCGCCTCGGCGATGCGCGCCTGCTCGGGCACGCGGCGCGGGTTGTAGCTGCGGTGCTTCACCGCCTCGGGGCCGACATAGGGGCCCTTGGCGAAGAGCACGTCCTTGGGCAGGTCGATGACGACCGGGCCGGGCCTGCCGCTGGTCGCGACGTGGAAGGCCTCGTGCATCACGCGGGCCAGCTGGCGGACGTCCTTCACGAGGTAGTTGTGCTTCGTGCAGGGACGCGTGATGCCCGTCGTGTCCGCCTCCTGGAAGGCGTCGTTGCCGATGAGATGCGTCGGCACCTGGCCGGTCAGGCAGATGACGGGGATCGAATCCATCAGCGCGTCGGTGAGGCCGGTGACCGCGTTGGTCGCGCCCGGGCCGGAGGTGACCAGCACGACCCCGACCTTGCCGGTCGAGCGCGCATAGCCCTCGGCTGCATGTACCGCGCCACCCTCCTGCCGCACGAGGATGTGGCGCAGCGCGTTCTGCTGGAACAGCGCGTCGTAGATCGGCAGCACCGCCCCGCCGGGATAGCCGAAGATGAGCTCGACGCCCTGATCGACCAGCGCCTTGAGTACGATTTCCGAGCCGGTCAGTTCGGCGCGGAGATCGGGCGAGGTGGCGTCGGCGACGGAGGACATCGAATTTCCCTTTTCAGGCAGATGGTTGCGATGCGTTCTTCCACGCTGCGGTGCAGCGAAGGCGGCGTAACCTAGACGCGCCCCCCGAAGGGGTCAACCGGTTTCTCTAATAAAACGAAAGACGGAGGGCATAAGACTTTCCGAAAATTGCTCGTCGAGCACCAGGTCGGCCTGCGCCTGGTGCCGGAACCAGGTCACCTGTCGCTTCGCGTATTGCCGCGTCGCGCGCCGGAACAGCTCCAGCGCCTCGTCGATCCCGATCTCGCCCGCGAGATGGCGCGCGATCTCGCCCACGCCCACCGCGCGCCGCGCCGGCAGGTCGGGATCGGGCGCGGCGGCGAGCACGGCGCGCGCCTCGTCGATCGCCCCCGCCTCGAGCATCGCGGCGCAGCGCCGGTCGATCGCCGCGACCAGCGTCGCGCGCGGCGGCAGGAGCAGGACGAGGCGGCAGGGGACGGGCGGGCTCGGCGCCTCGGCCTGGAAGGACGCGAGGCTGCGCCCCGTGGCCAGCACGACTTCCAGCGCGCGCAGGACGCGCCGCCAGTCGGTCGCGGGCAGGCGCGCGGCGCCCTCCGGATCCAGAGCCGCGAGGCGCGCGTGCAGCGCCACGTCGCCCTCGGCCTGGCGGAAGGCGCGGAGGTCCTCGCGCAGCGCCTCCGGGACCGGGGGCACGGGCGCGATTCCCTCCTGCAGCAGCTTGAGGTAGAGGCCGGAGCCGCCGACGACGATGGGCACGCGTCCCGTGGCCCGCGCCGCCTCGATCTCGGCCAGCGCCGCCTCGCGCCACCAGCCCACGGAGCCGCGGCGCGAGGCGGGCAGCACGCCATAGAGCCTGTGCGGCGCAGCGGCCTCGTCCGCCGCGTCGGGCCGCGCGCTGAGCACCCGCATCTCGCGATAGACCTGCATGGCGTCCGCGTTGACGACGATGCCGCCGAGCTCGCGCGCGAGGCGCAGCGCCAGCGCCGACTTCCCCGAGGCCGTCGGCCCGCCTATGGCGATGACGGGGGCCTGCGCCCCGCGATCGGCTGCCACGCTCATGTCCCGGCCTCCCTGG
>CANMWW010000292.1 GCA_947500965.1 Alphaproteobacteria bacterium | reverse complement strand
TCGTCTCCTCGTGGCGGGATGAGGGGTCAGCCGCGCCGCGCGGCGAGGCCGCGCGCGGCGGCCATGCCGGCGAACATCGCCGCGGCGAAGAGCCACGCGGCCGCGCCGCCCGTCGCCAGCAGCGCGAAGGCGGGCCCGGGGCAGATCCCCGCCAGGCCCCAGCCGACGCCGAAGATGGCCGGCCCGACGACGACCTTCGCGTCGATGTCCGAGGCGGTCGGCAGCTGGAAGCGCTCCGCGAGGAGCGGCGCGCGCCGGCGCAGCACGAGCCTGTAGCCCGGCAGCGCGACGGCGATCGCGCCCGCCATCACGAAGGCGAGGCTGGCGTCCCAGTTGCCGGAGGCGATCGCGGCGACGTCGAGGAAGTCGAGGACCTTGCCGGGATCGGACATGCCGGCCACGACGAGGCCGAGCCCGAACACGAGGCCGATCGCGAAATGGACGAGGAGTGCCATGGCGCGCCTCAACCGAGATGGCGGACGACGAAGACGGTCGCCATGCCCGTGGCCATGAAGGCCATGGTGGCGACCAGCGAGCGCGGCGACAGGCGCGACAGCCCGCAGACGCCGTGGCCCGAGGTGCAACCGCTGCCCCACACGGAACCGAAGCCGACCAGCAGGCCCGCGATGGCGAGCACCGGCGTCGACGCCTCGATCCGCGGCGCGGGCATCGCGCCGGACGCGATCCAGGCGACGAGCGGAGCCGCGGCGATCCCGAGGACGAAGGCGAGGCGCCCGGCAAGGCCGTCGTCGCCATGCGGCGGCAGCAGGCGCGACGCGATGCCGCTGACCCCCGCGATCCGGCCGAACGCGGCCATGAGCGCGACCGCGGCGGCCCCGATCAGCGCGCCGCCGATGGCGGAGGCGACGGGCGTGAAGCTCGCGGACAGCGTCACGTGCGCCTCCCGGCAGGGGCGGCGGCTCCGGATGTCGGCATGGGGCTCTCCCTCTTTCCTCTGGTTGATTACGTATCTTCGCATCTTCTAAGATATCAACATGAACGACGCCGCACCATCCATGCAGCCCGCCGAGATGGCAGCCCGGGCCGACGAGGTCGCGCGCCTCCTGGCGACGCTGGCGAACGGGAAGCGCCTCCTCGCGCTGTGCCACCTGCTCGAGGGGGAGGTCTCCGTCGGCCGGCTCGCCGGGCTCGTCGGCCTGTCGCCGACCGCGCTGTCGCAGCACCTCGCGCGCATGCGCGACCTGCGGCTCGTCGAGACCCGGCGCGACGGGCAGGCGGTGCTCTACAGGCTCGCGAGCCCCGAGGTCGCGGCGATCCTCGCGACGCTCCACCGCCTCTACTGCGCCCCCGTCCCCGCTCCGGCGGCACGCAAGCCGCGCTCGCGCCGGAGCTGAGGCGCGGAGGTCAGGCCGCGAGGCCGCGCAGTCCTGCCTCGCGCTCCCCGGCAGCGCCGGCAAGGCGCGCGCGGAACCCTTCCAACCGCGCCGCGTCCGCGAGGCGCGCGACCTCCATCGCCGCCGCCATGCGCCGCACCTCGACCGGCGCCGGCCCGCCGACGATGTCGCGCGCGGCCACGCCGCGCACGGGATCGAGCGCCCGCGCCACCACGTCGTCGGGGAGCCCGGCCTTGCGGCCCGCGACCTCCATCGCCGCCTCGTCGACCAGGGCCGCGTCGGCCTGGTGCGCGCCGAGCCCGGCATCCATGAGCCGGCGGACCACGGCGCCGGCGACATGGTGCGCCGTGCGGAAGTCCATCGCCGCGCCGCGCACCAGCGCGTCGGCCAGGTCCGTGGCGGTCGAGAAGTTCGCCCGCGCGCGGGCCAGCAGGAGTTCCTCGTTCGGCCGCGCGGTCGCCGCGGCGATGCGCGCCAGCGCCAGCGCGCGCTCCGCCTCGGCGAGCGCCGGCCAGACCATCGCCTGGCCCTCGCGATGCGCGTCGAGCGTGTTCGTGAAGTGGCTGGCGCGGATGCATGCGCCGGCCGACGCGAAGGCCGCGACGACATGCGCCGCCTTCCCCTTGAGGTGCTCGAGCACGACCGGGTTCTTCTTCTGCGGCATGATCGAGGACGTGCCGCAGACCGAATCCGGGAACTCGATGGCAGAGAACTCGTGCGACACCGCGACATGCATGTCCTCGGCGAAGCGGCTCAGCGTCAGCGCGAGCTGGGCGGCGGCGGCGACCAGCTCGACCGAGAAGTCGCGGCTGGCGACGCAGTCGAGGCCGTGCTCGAGCACGGCGTCGAAGCCGAGCAGCCGCGCGACCAGCGGGCGGTCGATCGGGAAGGTCGTCGTCGCCATCGCCGCGGCGCCCATCGGCGACAGGTTGAGCCTCGGCCAGGCGTCGAGCAGCCGCGCCGTGTCGCGCGCGAGTGCCGAGGCGAGGCCCGTCAGGTAGTAGCCGAAGGTGATGGGCTGCGCCGGCTGCAGGTGCGTGTGCCCCGGCATCACCGCCTCCGCGAAGAGCGCGCCGCGCTCCAGCAGCGTGCGGCGGACCTCGAGGGCGCCAGCGACCAGCCGCAGCAGCGCCTCGCGCGCGCGCATCCGGTCGAGCGCCGCCGAGAGGTCGTTGCGGCTGCGCGCGATGTGCAGCCGCCCGCCGGCATCCGCGCCGCACAGCGCGACGAGCCGCGCCTCGACGTTGAAGTACGCGTCCTCCAGCGCAGGGTCCGGGTGGATCGCGCCGACCCCCTCCTCGTCCATGCGCAGGAGCGCGCCTGCGATGGCGCGCGCATGCTCGCGCGACAGGATGCCCTGGCGCGCGAGCATGACGGGATGCGCGGCATTGGCGGCCGAGAGGAGCGGGAAGACCACCACCATCTCGGCGGCGAGCCGCGGCGCGTAGACATGCTCGATGACCTCGGGCGCGACGGCCTCGGCCAGGCGGCGGCTCACCTTCGACGCGTGCGACATGGGAATTTCCTCCGGACTGGGTCAGAGCCGCGACGCGTCGGGCGCGCGGATCGCCGGGCCACCGCCCGCCTGCCGCCCCAGGCGGCGCTCGAGGCGGCGCGACGCCAGCGTCAGCACGGAGCAGATCGCGAAATAGGTGCAGAGCACGAAGAAATAGATGCCGAAGGCGGGGTTGATGCCCTGCATGACCGTGCTGCGCTCGATGATGAGCCCGCCCGCCTTGAGGAACTCGGTGACGCCGACCAGCGCGCCAAGCGACGTCGACTGGACGATGAGCGCGAGAAGCCCCGTGTATGCCGGAAGGACGGCGCGCAGCGCCTGCGGCCACAGGACCAGGAGGTAGATCTTCCAGGTGCGCAGGCCGAGCGCCGTCGCCGCCTCGCGCTGGCCCCGCGAGACGCTCAGGATGCCGCCGCGCACGATCTCCGCGCCATTCGCCCCTCCCCAGAGCGAGAGGCCGAGCGCGACCGCGGGGAAGGGCTTGAGCGGCACGCCGAGGAAGGGCGCGCCGAAGAAGATCGCGAAGATCGTGACGATCAGCGGGATGTCGCGGAAGACCTCGACATAGAGCGCGACGCAGGCGCGGATCCAGCGCGGGCGCAGCGTCGCCAGCGTCCCGAGCACGACGCCGATCGCGGTCGACGCCGCGAGCGTCACCACGGCGAGCATCAGCGTCGCGCGCAGCCCGATCAGCAGCAGCGGCGCGTTCTCGATGATCTGCTGCAGCGCGTAGCTCATGCGCGGAACGGCGCCTGCAGCCGATGCTCGAGCAGCCGCACCGCAGCGCTCAGCTACAGCACGAGGGCGAGGTAGCCGACGAGCAGGACGGCCAGCATCTCGAAGGCGCGGAAGTCGCTGGCGATGCGGTCGAAGGCGACGCCTGCGAGGTCCTGCAGGCCGATCGCCGAGACATAGGCGCTGTTCTTCACCAGCGACACGCAGGTGTTCAGCATCGACGGCAGCCCCGTGCGCACGGCCATCGGCAGGCCGACGAGGCGCAGGTACTGGCCGCGCGACAGCGCCAGCGCGCGCGCCGCCTCGCGCAGCCCCGGGGAGATGGCGGCGAGGCCGCCGCGCACGTTCTCCACCTGGAAGGCACCTGCCCAGAGCGTCAGGGCGAGGACGCCGGACCAGAAGAGCGACAGCTTCAGCCCCAGCGCCGGTAGGCCGAAGAAGACGAAGAAGAGCTGGACCAGAAGCGGCGTGTTGCGGATGAACTCGACATAGGCGGCGACGGCCTGGGCGAGCACCGGCACGCGCATGACGCGCAGGCAGGCGCCGACCAGGCCGATGCCGACCGACAGGAGCACGGCGATCGCGCTGACCTGGACGGTCAGCAGGAAGCCGGCGCGCAGCGCCGGCACCTGCTTCGCCAGGTAGGCGAGGTCGAACTC
>CANMWW010000291.1 GCA_947500965.1 Alphaproteobacteria bacterium | reverse complement strand
GACCTGATGCGCTTCATCGCGCTGATCGAGCGCGCGGTGGGCCGCGAGGCGCGCATCGAGTTCGCCCCCATGCAGCCGGGCGACGTGCGCGAGACCTATGCCGACATCGAGGCCAGCCGGCGCGACCTCGGCTTCGCGCCCCGGACGCCGATCGACGACGGCATCCCGCGCTTCGTCGACTGGTTCCGCTCCTACCATGGCGCCGGCGACGGCGCCGCCCGATGACCGATCGCAGCAAGCGGGGTTGAGGATGAACGCCGACGCGGCCCTTGCCGAACTGATCGAGCGCCTTCCCGGCGCGCGCGTCCTCTGCGTGGGCGACGTGATGCTGGACCGCTTCGTCTATGGCCGCGTCGAGCGCATCAGCCCCGAGGCGCCGATCCCGATCTTCCGCGTCGAGCGCGAGCAGTCGATGCTCGGCGGCGCAGGCAACGTGGTGCGCAACCTCGTGAGCCTGGGCGTGCAGGCGCAGTTCGTGTCGGTCGTAGGCGGGGACCAGGCCGGCAACGACGTGATGCGGCTCGTCGGCGGCTCGGACCGGCTCGAGCCGCATCTCCTCGTCGACCGCCAGCGGCCGACCACGATCAAGACGCGCTTCGTCGCCGACGGCCACCAGCTCCTGCGCGCCGACCAGGAATCGAGCGCTCCGCTCTCGGAGACGACGGCGCGCGACCTCGAGCGGCTGATCGTCGGCGCGGTTGGCGAGTGCGACGTGGTCGTCCTCTCGGACTACGCGAAGGGCGTGCTGGGCGAGGCGACCACGCGCGCGGCGATCGCCGCGGCGCGCAAGGCGCGCAAGCCCGTGCTGGTCGACCCGAAGGGCGCGAACTGGACGCGCTACAAGGGCGCGAGCGTGCTGACGCCCAACCGCCTCGAGCTCGCGCAGGCGACCGGCCTGCGCGCGGAGGACCTGCCGGAGGTGGAGAAGGCGGCGCGCCGCCAGATCCGCGCGCTGGGTCTCGAGGCGATGCTCTGCACGCGCGGCAAGGACGGCATGGCGCTGGTGCGGCCGCGCGGGCGCAGCGTCGCCATGGCCGCGATGGCGCGCGAGGTGTTCGACGTCTCGGGCGCCGGCGACACGGTGATCGCCGCCTTCGCGGCCGCCCTCGCCACCGGCGCGTCCATGGAGCGCGCGGCGATGCTCGCGAACGTCGCGGCGGGGATCGTCGTGGGCAAGGTCGGCACCGCCGTCGTCCATCCCGACGAGATCCGGCGCGAGCTCGTCCACGAGGCGAACGTCGCCTCCGAGGCGAAGATCATGTCGATGGCGCAGGCACAGGAGCAGGTGCAGCGCTGGCGACGCCTCGGGCTCAAGGTCGGCTTCACCAACGGCGTCTTCGACCTGCTGCATCCCGGGCACGTGACGCTGCTGCGCAAGGCCCGCGCGGCCTGCGACCGCCTCGTCGTCGGCACCAACTCCGACGCCTCGGTGAAGCGCCTCAAGGGCAAGGACCGTCCGCTGCAGGACGAGGCGTCGCGCGCCACCGTGCTCGCCTCGCTCGCCAGCGTCGACGGCGTGGTGATCTTCGGCGAGGACACGCCGCTCGCGGTCATCAACCAGCTGCGCCCCGACCTGCTCGTGAAGGGCGCCGACTACACGATCGACAAGGTCGTGGGCGCCAGGGAGGTCCAGGGCTGGGGCGGGCGGGTCGTCCTCGTCGACCTCGAGCAGGGGCATTCCACCACGCGGCTTGTGGGCAAGGCGTCCGGCAAGGCCTGATGCGCCTCTGGCGCGGGGCGCGTCCTCCGTCCTATCGTGTCTCCACACAAGAGGGGAGACACGCCCATGAAGACTTCGATCAAGACGCTCGTCGCCGGTGCCGCGCTCGCCGCGCTGTCCTTCGCCGGCGCCGCCTCGGCGGCATGGCCCGAGCGTCCCGTGACCATCATCGTCCCGGCCGGCGCCGGCGGCGGCACCGACGGCACGGCGCGCCTGCTGGCCAAGCAGCTGCAGGACGAGCTCAAGCAGCCCTTCAACGTCATCAACAACGGCCAGGGCGGCGGCATCGTCGGCCATACCCAGATCTCGACCGCGCGCCCCGACGGCTACACGCTCGGCATCGTCTACAACTACTACCAGTGGAAGATGATGGGGCAGGCGGACATCAACCACACGATGTTCACGCCGATCGCCATGTACAACGTGGACCCGGCCGCGCTGCTCGTGAACGTCAACTCGCCCTTCAAGACCGGCAAGGAGGCGCTCGACGCCATCAAGGCCGACCCGGGCAAGTACAAGATCGGGTGCGGCGGCGCCTGCGGCGGCTCCTGGCACATCCCCAACGCCGAGATCTTCATCAAGTACGGGATCAACCCGGCGAGGCCCGTGATGGTTCCCTCCGCCGGCGGCGCGCTCAGCAACCAGGACCTCGCCTCCGGTGGCCTCGACCTCGCGGTGGGCTCGCTCCCCGAGGGCAAGCCGCTGATCGAGGCCGGCAAGCTCCGCGCCCTCTACGTCATCTCGCCGAGCCGCCAGGGCGCGCCCTTCCAGGACGTGCCGACCGCGAAGGAGGCGATCGGGATCGACATGGAAGGCGGCGCCTTCCGCATGGTCGCCGGGCCGAAGGGCCTGCCCGCCGACATCGCGCGCATCCTCGAGACGACGCTGGAGAAGATCTGGAAGTCGCAGGAGTTCCAGGACGGCATGAAGCAGCGCAACTTCGGCACGAAGTGGCTGAGCTCGAAGGACACCGTCGCCTTCATGCAGCAGCACGAGAAGTCCCTGTCCGAGACCATGAAGGCGCTCGGCCTCGCCAAGTGAACGGGAGCGGGGGCGGGCCGTCGAGGCCCGCCCCCGGCATCCGGACATGCGCTTCAACGATGCCGTGCTCGGCGCGGCCTTCCTCGCCCTCGCGGCCTTCATCATCTCCTCGGCCAGCGGCTTCCACGTGCCGCCCGGGCAGAAATTCGGCCCGGGCTTCTTCCCGACGATCGTCGCCAGCGTGATGGCGGCCGCGGCGCTGGGCCTGGTGGCCAAGGGCCTGCTCGCCCGCCGCCGCGCGCGCCTCGTCGAGCTGGACCCGTGGCTCTCACAGCCGCGCCTCGTGCTGCAGGGCGCGGCCGTCTTCGCCTTCCTCGTGGCCTATGCGCTGCTGTCGGAGACGCTTGGCTTCCTCGTGCTGGCGCCGCTCCTGCTCTGGGGCCTGATCTCGCTGCTCTGGGGGCGCCCGCTCGTGGCGCTGCTGATCGCCGCCGCGTCCAGCTTCGCCATCCACCAGTTCTTCGTGCAGGTGCTGCTGGTGCCGCTGCCCTGGGGCCTCGTGCCCTACTTCAAGCTGTTCTGAGGCCTTCCCATGCTCGAAGGGCTCGTCGACACCGCCAACCTCGCCAAGGCCTTCGGGCTCGTCTTCGCGCCGAAGACGCTCGCGATCATCTTCCTCGCCTCGTTCTACGGCCTGTTCTTCGGCGCCATCCCCGGGCTGACCGCGACGATGGCCACGGCGCTGCTCGTGCCGGTGACGTTCTTCATGGACCCCGTGCCGGCGATCGGCGCGATCATCGCCGCGACGGCGATGGCGATCTTCTCCGGCGACGTGCCGGGCGTGCTGCTGCGCATCCCCGGCACGCCGGCCTCGGCGGCGTATACCGACGAGGCCTACGCGATGACGCTCAAGGGCCAGTCCGAGCTGGCGCTGGGCGCGTGCCTCGTCTTCTCGGTGATCGGCGGGCTGTTCGGCTCGCTGGCGCTGGCGCTCGTCGCGCCCGCGCTCGCGGAGTTCGCGCTCAAGTTCTCCACCTTCGAGTACTTCTGGCTCGCCTGCCTCGGGCTGACCTGCGCGGTCTTCGTCTCGCGCGGCGACCCGCTGAAGGGCGTGATCTCGCTGTGCTTCGGCCTCGCCGTCGCGCAGGTCGGGATCGACGTCGTGCATGGCACGCCGCGCTTCACCTTCGGCAACATCAACCTCATGGGCGGCATAGACCTGGTGCCGGCGCTGGTCGGCTTCTTCGCCGTGCCCGAGCTCATCCGCAACGTCACCGCCAACCACGGCCGCGTCGAGATCGTGGCGCAGAAGATCGGCTCGGTCTTCCGCGGCCAGTGGGAGCTGTTCAGGCGCTATCCGCTCAACACCTTCCGGGGCAACGTCATCGGCGTGCTGATCGGCGCGCTCCCCGGCGCGGGCGCGGACATCGCGGCGTGGATCAGCTACGCGGTGTCGAAGAGGTTCTCGAAGGAGCGCGAGAAGTTCGGCACCGGCCACCCCGAGGGCCTCGTCGACGCCGGCGCCGCGAACAACTCGGCGCTCGGCGGCGCCTGGGTCCCGGCGCTG
>CANMWW010000290.1 GCA_947500965.1 Alphaproteobacteria bacterium | reverse complement strand
GATCGTGTGGCAGCGATAGAGCCGGAACGGGTCCTCGAGCGCGTCGAGGCGCTCGCCCGTCGCCTCGTCGCGGCTGTCGGCGATCCAGCGATAGGCCTGCAGCAGCACGGCGGGGCCGAGGTAGCGGTCGCCGTTCCACCAGTAGCTCGGGCAGGACGTCGTGCAGGAGAAGCACAGGATGCATTCCCACATGCCGTCCAGCTTCGCGCGCTCCTCGGGGCTCTGCAGCCGCTCGCGGTCGGGCGGCGCGGAGTCGCTCTTGAGCCAGGGCTCGACGAGGCGCAGTTGGGCGTAGGCGTCGGTCAGGTCCGGCACGAGGTCCTTGACCACCGGCATGTGCGGCAGCGGGTAGATGCGGACCTCGTCGCCGCATTCCTCGATCGACTTCGTGCAGGCCAGCGTGTTGGTGCCCGCGATGTTCATCGCGCAGGAGCCGCACACGCCCTCGCGGCAGGAGCGGCGGAAGGTCAGGGTCGGGTCGATCTCGTTCTTGATCTTGATCAGCGCGTCCAGGACCATCGGCGCGCAGCTGTCCATGTCGACATGGTAGGTGTCGATGCGCGGGTTGGCGCCGGTGTCCGGGTCCCAGCGATAGATCCGGAACGTCTTGGTGCGCGTCGCGCCCGCGGGCCGGGGGTGCTCCCTGCCCGGGACGACCTTGGAATTCTGCGGCAGCGTGAACTCGGCCATTTTCCTGTGTCCGTCGGTCGGGGGGTCAGTAGACGCGGGCCTTGGGCGGGAAGGCCTGGACCTCGTTGGTGAGCGAGGTCAGGACGACGTCGCGGTAGTCGATCGCGACCTTCCCGGTGCCATCCATCCACGCCAGCGTGTGCTTCATCCAGTTGACGTCGTCGCGCTCCGGATGGTCCTCGCGCGCATGCGCGCCGCGGCTCTCCTTGCGGTTGTTCGCGGAGTGCAGCGTGACGACCGCCTGGGCGATGAGGTTGTCGTACTCGAGCGTCTCGACGAGGTCGGAGTTCCAGACCAGCGAGCGGTCGGAGACGCCGATGCGCTCGCCGCGCGAGAAGATCGCGTCGACCTCGCGGCAGCCTTCCTGCAGGACGTCGGCGGTGCGGAACACCGCGCAGTTGTTCTGCATGACGCGCTGCATGTCCGCGCGCAGGCGCGCGGTCGACGCGTCGCCCTTCGCGTGGCGCAGGCGGTCGAAGCGCGCCAGCGCGGGATCGGCGGCCGAGGCCGGCAGCGGCTTGTGCGCCTCGCCCGGGCGGGTCGTCTCGGCGGCCCGCTTGGCGGCGGCGCGGCCGAACACGACGAGGTCGAGCAGCGAGTTGGAGCCGAGGCGGTTGGCGCCGTGCACCGACACGCAGGCCGCCTCGCCGATCGCCATCAGGCCGGGCACGGTCTCGAGCCGGCCGTTGCGCTTGGTGACGACCTCGCCGTGGTAGTTCGTCGGGATGCCGCCCATGTTGTAGTGCACGGTCGGCAGGACAGGGATCGGCTCCTTCGTCACGTCGACGCCGGCGAAGATGCGCGCGGTCTCCGAGATGCCGGGCAGGCGCTCGTGCAGCAGCTTCGGGTCGAGGTGCTCGAGGTGCAGGTGGATGTGGTCCCTGTTCGGGCCGACGCCGCGGCCCTCGCGGATCTCGATCGTCATCGAGCGCGAGACGACGTCGCGCGAGGCGAGGTCCTTGGCCGAGGGCGCGTAGCGCTCCATGAAGCGCTCGCCGTTCGAGTTGGTGAGGTATCCGCCCTCGCCGCGCGAGCCCTCGGTGATGAGGCAGCCGGCGCCGTAGATGCCGGTCGGGTGGAACTGCACGAACTCCATGTCCTGCAGCGGCAGGCCGGCGCGCAGCACCATGGCGTTGCCGTCGCCCGTGCAGGTATGCGCCGAGGTCGCGGAGAAGTAGGCGCGGCCATAGCCGCCGGTGGCCAGCACGACCTTGTGCGCGCGGAAGCGGTGCAGCGTGCCGTCGAGCAGGTTCCACGCCATGACGCCGCGGCAGGCGCCCTCGTCGTCCATGAGCAGGTCGAGGGCGAAGTACTCGACGAAGAACTCGGCGTTGTTGCGCAGCGACTGCTGGTAGAGCGTGTGCAGGATCGCGTGGCCGGTGCGGTCGGCGGCGGCGCAGGTGCGCTGGGCCACGCCCTTGCCGTAGCCCGTGGTCATGCCGCCGAAGGGGCGCTGGTAGATCTTGCCCTCGGGCGTGCGGCTGAAGGGCACGCCGTAGTGCTCGAGCTCGATGATGGCGGGGATCGCCTCCTTGCACATGTACTCGATCGCGTCCTGGTCGCCGAGCCAGTCGGAGCCCTTGACGGTGTCGTACATGTGCCAGCGCCAGTCGTCGTCGCCCATGTTGCCGAGCGCGGCCGAGATGCCGCCCTGCGCCGCCACGGTGTGGCTGCGCGTCGGGAACACCTTGGTGATGCAGGCGGTCTTCAGGCCGGAGATCGCCATGCCGAAGGTGGCGCGCAGGCCGGCGCCGCCGGCGCCGACCACCACGACGTCGTAGCTGTGGTCGACGATCTGGTAGGCCGGTCCGGCCTTCGCGGGGGAGGAGGCGTCGGGCATGGGTCGAACCCTTCGATGCGTGCGGTCAGGAGGCGGAGACGAAGATGCGGACGATCGAGAACAGCGACGCGACGGCGAGCAGCCAGCACGCGCCCTTCACGGCCAGCAGCGCCGGGATCTTGATCGCCTCGCAATGCACGTAGTCCTCGATCACCACCTGCAGCCCGAGCTGCGCGTGGTGGAAGACGGCGACGACGAGCGCGGCCAGCAGCACGGCGTTGAGGGGCTGCGCGATCCACCCGGCCGCCGCGGCGTGCGGCGCGCCGGCGAGGCTGATCGCGCTGGCCACGAACCAGAGGACCAGCGGCACGAGGGCGACGGCAGTGACGCGCTGCGCCCACCAGTGATGGGTGCCATCCCTGGCCGAGCCGAGGCCGCGCGCGCGGCCGAGGGGGGAGCGGAGAGATGCCATGGTCAGCCTGCCTTCGCGACGAGCCAGGCGAGCGCCGTCAGCACGACGGTGCCCGCGACGACGGCCTTGCCCGACTTCTCCATCGTGGCGAGGTCGAAGCCGCGCCCGGTGTCCCAGAACAGGTGCCGGATGCCATTGAGCAGGTGGTAGAAGAGCGCGACGCTCCAGCCAAGCAGCATGAGCTGGCCAAGCCAGCTGCCCGCGAAGGCCGCGACGCGCGCATGTGCGCCCGGCCCCATCGCCGTGGCGACGATCCAGGCGGCAAGCAGCAGGGTCCCTGCGGAGAGCGCCACCCCGGTGGCGCGATGGCTGATCGACAGGACAGACGTGATCTGCGGCTTGTAGACCTGGAGATGCGGCGAGAGCGGACGCGCGCGCTTCGCCGCCGAAGATGTCTCTGACGCCATGACTGGACCGGGCCCCTCGAGCGACTGACCAAGGCGCCGGCAGGCAAGCTGCGCGGCGGCTGCCGTCAACCGGGCCAGGCCTCGTCCGGCCGGACCGGGTTGTTGCGGCGCACCATGCACTTAGACCCGTGGGCCGGAAGCGTCAATCTCAGCGATCGCCCGCGGCGGCGCGACGTGCCATGCGCGCGGCGATGGCCTCGGCCATGGCCACGGTCCGTCGCGCCGATTCGACGTGCAGGTTCTCGATCAGCTTGCCGTCGACGACGGCGACCCCGCGGCCCTCGGCCAGCGCCGCGGCATGGGCCTCGATGATCCGCCGCGCCCACTCCACCTCGCCCTCGGTCGGGCCGAAGCTGCCGTTGGCGCCGGCGATGGTGCGCGGGTGGATGAGGGTCTTGCCGTCGAAGCCGAGCTCCGAGCCCTGGCGGCAGGCCGCGAGGAAGCCGCCATCGTCGTCGAGGTCGAGATGCACGCCGTCGAGGATGACGAGGCCCGCCGCGCGCGCGGCCATCACCGACAGGCTGAGCGCGGTGAGCACCGGGAGCCGGTCATGCGTGTGGCGCGCGCGCAGGTCCTTGGCGAGGTCCGACGTCCCCATGACGAGGCAGGCGAGATGCGGGCTGGAGAAGGCGATCTCCTCGACGCGCATCACGCCCATCGGCGTCTCGATCATCGCCCAGAGCGCCATGGTCGGCGGCGCGCCCGCCGAGGCGAGGCGCAGCGCCGCGTCGCGGACCTCCTGCGCGCCCTCGGCCTTGGGCAGCAGCACGGCATGGCACCCGGAGCGCGCGGCGGCCTTGAGGTCGGCGGCGCCGAGCCTGGAGGACGGGTCGTTGATGCGGATCACCAGCTCGGAGCCGTAGCCGCCCTGCGCCAGCGCGGCGAGGACCTGGGCGCGGGCCTCCTCCTTCCGGTCGGGGGCGACGCCATCCT
>CANMWW010000289.1 GCA_947500965.1 Alphaproteobacteria bacterium | reverse complement strand
CCACGGCATGGAGCACGTGCGCGTCGACCGCCAGGACGCGGAGCGCTTCCGCATCGACGTCGCGTCGTCGCGCGCGCTGCTGGAGGACATATCGGGCACGCGCGTCGCCGGCTACCGCGCCCCATGCTTCTCGATCGGCGCCGGCCAGTTCTGGGCCTATCCGATCCTCGCGGAGGCGGGCTACGCCTACAGCTCGAGCGTCTATCCGGTGCGCCACGACGCCTATGGGCTGCCAGGCGCGCCGCGCACGCCCTTCCGCCCGCGCGAGGCGCCGGGCCTGGTCGAGCTCGTGCTGCCGACGCTGGCGCTGGCGGGCCGCGGCCTGCCGGCGGGCGGCGGGGGCTTCTTCCGCCTGCTGCCCTACGCCGCCTCGCGCTGGGCGATCGCGAGGGTCAACCGCGCGGAGCGACGGCCCTGCATCTTCTACATGCATCCATGGGAGATCGACCCGGGCCAGCCGCGCATTGGCGCGTTGCCGGCGCGCAGCAGGCTGCGGCACTACCTCAACCTCGGGCGAACGGCGCCGCGGCTGCGCAGGCTGCTCCGCGACTTCCGCTGGGACCGGATCGACGCGGTCCACGCAGCGAATCTCGCCGCGCCCGGCGCGCTGCCGGCCTGGTCGCCGGCGGATCCGGCGACGCGCTGACCGGGCCGCCGAAGGCATCGGCACCGGTCGACTTTGCGGAGGGAATGGTGGGCGCTACAGGGATTGAACCTGTGACCCCTTCCATGTCAAGGAAGTGCTCTCCCGCTGAGCTAAGCGCCCGCAAAAGCGGGGCGGACTATATCCACGGGCGACCCGAAATCAAGCATCGTTCCCGGCCGCCCGGCGCGCCGGGTGACAAGCCGGGTCGCCACGGGCTAGATCCATGCGCTCATCAGGCGACGCGACATGGATGCCGGCCCAGCCATCGACCCGCTCGACCCGCCCTTCGTCGTGAGGCTGCCCGCGATGGCCTCCGCGCCGGTCGTCTTCGCCTCGCCGCATTCGGGCCGGGTCTATCCCGAGGCCTTCCTGCGCGCCTCGCGCATCGACCCGCTTGGCCTGCGCAGCTCCGAGGACGCGTTCATCGACGAGCTCTTCGCCGACGCGCCCGCGCTCGGCATGCCGATGATCGAGGCCCGCTTCCCGCGCGCCTATGTCGACGCCAATCGCGGCCCCTGGGAGCTGGATCCCGGCATGTTCGCCGACCGCCTGCCCGACTGGGTCGAGGCCGACAGCCCGCGCGCCGCCGCCGGGCTCGGCACGATCGCGCGCGTGGTCTCCGACGGCGAGGAGATCTACGCCGGCAAGCTGCGCTTCGCCGAGGCGCGCAGCCGCATCGAGGCGCTGCACATCCCCTACCACCGGCGGCTCGACGAGCTCGTCGAGGAGGCGCGGGCGGGATGGGGCACGAGCCTGCTGGTCGACTGCCACTCGATGCCCTCCTCCGCCGCGCCCTCGCCCGCCGGTCTCGGCGGCGGGCGCGCCGGCTTCGTGATCGGCGACCGCCCCGGCAGCGCCTGCGACGGCGGCATCGTGGCCGTGGTCGAGGACGCGCTGCGCGCGCGCGGCCACAGCGTGACGCGCAACGATCCCTATGCCGGCGGCTTCACCACGCGCCGCCACGGCCGCCCGTCGGCGCGGCGCCACGCGCTGCAGGTGGAGGTCAACCGCGCCCTCTACATGGACGAGGCGCGGCTCGAGCCGCTGCCCTGCTTCGCGGCGCTGCGCGACGACCTGCGCCACGCGATGGCGGCGCTGCGGGACCACATGCGCGGCGCGGCGGCGCCGGCGGAGGGCGAGGCATGAAGCTCAATCTCGGCTGCGGCTCCAACCGCAAGGAAGGCTACGTGAACGTCGACCGCGAGGCCGTGCTCGCGCCGGACCTCGTGGTCGACCTCGAATCCTTCCCTTGGCCCTGGCCCGACGACAGCGTCGACGAGGTGCTCATGCACCACGTGCTGGAGCATCTCGGGCGCGACACGGCGACCTATCTCGGGATCGTGCGCGAGCTCTACCGCGTCTGCCGCCACGACGCGCGGCTGCGCATCGTGGTGCCGCATCCGCGCCACGACCTCTTCCTCAACGACCCCACGCATGTGCGGCCGGTGACGCCGGAGAGCCTCGAGCTCTTCAGCAAGGCGCGCAACCGCAAGTGGGCGGCCGAGGGCGCGGCCAACTCGCAGCTCGCGCTGTTCCTCGACGTCGACTTCGAGATCGTCTCCGCGAACATCCTGCCCTCGGAGCCCTGGCGCTCGCGCTACGCGCGCCGCGAGATCGACGCGAAGGCGCTGGCCGAGGCCGCCCGCCAGTTCAACAACGTGATCGAGGAGACGACGATCGTCCTGCGCGCGGTGAAGGCCGCGCCGGGATGAGCGCCAGGCCCGGGCTGGGCGGCGGCGGCGGCGCGCCGCCGCGCGCGGCGCTCCTCGCCGCGGCCATGGAACGCCACAGGCGTGGCGCGCTCGGCGAGGCGGCGGCGCTCTACCGCCGCGTCCTGGCGCTCGACCCGCGCGACTTCGACGCGCTGCACATGCTGGGCGTCGTCGCCGCGCAGCGCGGCGACGGCGACGAGGCCATCGCCCTTCTCTCCGCCGCCGCCGCGGCGCGGCCATCGAGCGCGCGGGCGCGCTTCAACCTGGGTGGCGCGCTGATGGCCGCGGACCGCCTGCGCGAGGCGATCGCCGCCTACGACGCGGCCGTTGCGGCCGAACCCGGCCACGCCGCGGCGTGGACCAATCGCGGCACCTGCCTGCTGCGCCTCGGCGAGGCGACGGAGGCCGCGCGCAGCCATGCCCGCGCGGTGGCGCTCGATCCCGGGGCGCCCGAGCCGCGCTTCAACCTCTCGCAGGCGCTGCTGGTCGCCGGCCGGCTCGAGGAGGCCTGGCCCGGCTACGAGGCGCGGCTGCGCACCGCGGAGCTCGCGCCCTTCGCGCGCCATGGCGGCGTCGCGCGCTGGCATGGCGGGCCCTGCGACGGGCGGCGCGTCCTGCTCTACGCCGAGCAGGGCATGGGCGACACGATCCATTTCGCGCGCTATGCGCCGCTGCTCGCGCGACGCGGCGCGCATGTCGTGCTCGAGGCGCAGGCACCGCTCCTGCCGCTGCTCGCGCGGCTCGAGGGCGTGGCCGAGCTCCGCGCGCAGGACGGCGCGCCGCCGCCGGCCGTCGACCTCGCCTGCCCGCTGCCGAGCCTGCCCCTGGCCTTCGCGACCACGCTCGCCACGATCCCGTCGCCGGGCGGCTACCTTTCCGCCGATCCCGCGCGCGTCGCGCTCTGGCGCCAGCGCCTCGGCCCGGCACGGCGGCCGCGCGTCGCCATCCCCTGGCGCGGCAGCGCGGCGCATCGCAACGACGCCAGCCGCTCGATCGACCTGGCGCGCCTCGCGCCCCACCTGCCCGCCGGCATCGAATACCTGTCGCTGCAGAAGGACATGCGCGCCGGGGACGCCGCGACGCTGCGCGCGATCCCCGGCGCGCGCGACCTCGGCGCGTCGCTCGAGGACTTCGACGACAGCGCCGCGCTCTGCGTGCTCGCCGACCGCGTGGCCTGCGTCGACACGAGCCTCGCGCATCTCGCCGGCGCGCTCGGCCGGCCCGTGGACGTGCTGCTGCCCTTCGCGCCGGACTGGCGCTGGCTGCTCGGGCGGCGCGACAGCCCCTGGTACGCCAGCGCGACGCTGCATCGCCAGGACGCGCCAGGCGACTGGTCGGCGGCGCTTGCCTCGCTCGCGCGCGACCTCTCGGCGCTGGCGCGCGACGCGGGCTGAGCCTCCGCCGGCCTCAGTGGCCGGAGAGCACCAGCAGCTTCACCGGCATGACGACGACCTGCACGCGCAGCAGCACCGCATGGACCACGCCGACCGCGTCGACCGCGTGCAGCGCCAGGCGCTTCAGCGCGCCCGTCTCCTTCGCGGCGATGGCCTCGTGGTTGCTCGAGTAGGCGTTGACGACGCAGCTGCTGCCGCGCGGCACGTCGTCGAGGCCACCGGCGTAGAGGGGCTCGAGGAAGACCAGCACCGTGCCGGGCCGCGCCGACTGCGTGGCGTCGACCAGCGTCTCCGAGGCGCGGAACTGGCCCGCGGCGATGAACTCCTGGACATGGGTGACGACCAGCGGGATGACCGAGAACGGCTTCGACACGCACGCCGCCTCCGCGACCATGCCGGGCCGCATCACCTGCGCCTCGATCTGGCTGAAGGCGGCCTGCAGCGTCGGCCGCTCGCCGCCATCCGGGACCATCAGCCCGGCGGGGCGCGCGAAGGGGTTCACGAAGTCGCCGACCTTGAGCGCGAACTGCT
>CANMWW010000288.1 GCA_947500965.1 Alphaproteobacteria bacterium | reverse complement strand
TCCGGCGAGCGGCTCGGCGGGAGGATCGGCGTCTCCCTGCACGAGCCCGAGCCGGCGGAGCGCGGAGAGGATCTCGGCGAGGCTGTCCTGCATGGCGACGCAGTAGGGCGGATGCGCGCCGCCTCCGTCAATCGCGGCTTCGCGCGGGGCGGGGACGGCGTCGCCGCGCTACTCGGCGTGGCCCGGGGGCGCTAGTCTCGCGACGGGAAAATCCGGAAAGGTCGAAGCGATGAACCAGCTCTCCGGCGCCGAAGCCTTCGTGCGCATGCTCCAGCACCATGGCGTCACGCATGTCTTCGGGCTGTGCGGCGACACGAGCCTTCCGCTCTACGACGCGCTCGCGCGGCTCGACCACGGGATCACCCATGTCCTGACCCGCGACGAGCGCTCCGCGGCCTACATGGCGGACTGCTATGCGCGGGTGACCGGCAAGGTCGGCGTCTGCGAGGGGCCCTCGGGCGGCGGCGCTACATACATCCTTCCCGGCGTGGTCGAGGCGCACGAGAGCTCGATCCCGCTGCTCGCCGTGACGACCGACATCTCCGTGTCCTCGCGCGGCAAGTACACGCTGACCGAGCTCGACCAGGAGGCGCTGTTCCGGCCGCTGTCCAAGTGGACGAGCGTGATCGACCGCGCGGCCGACATCCCGTCGATCCTGCGGCGCGCCTTCCGCACCATGACGACGGGCCGTCCGGGCGCGGTGCATCTGGGCCTTCCCTTCGACGTGCAGAAGGCGCCGGTCGACGAGCAGGACGTCTGGGCGGATCGCCGCTTCGGCGCCGCGCCCGCCGCGCGCGTGGCGCCCGATCCGGCCGCGATCGAGGCGGCCGCGAGGGCGATCGACTCCGCGACGAGGCCGGTCCTGGTGCTCGGCGGCGGCGTCGTGCTCTCGCATGCGGAGGCCGAGCTCGCCGCGCTCGCCGGGCGCATCGGCGCGCCGGTCTGCACGACGATCAGCGGCCAGGGCTCGATGCCGGATTCGCATCCGCTCCATGCCGGCGTCGTCGGCTCGAATGGTGGCGTCGCGGCGACCCGCGCGATCGTCGACGCGGCGGACCTCGTGGTGTTCGTGGGCTGCCGCGCCGGATCGGTCACGACCGAGCGCTGGCGCCACCCGAAGCCTGGCACGCGCATCGTCCATGTCGACGTGGAGCCGGGCGTGATCGGAGCCAATTTCCGCACCGAGGCCGGCGTCGTGGGCGACGCGCGCCTCGCGCTCGCCGCGCTCGCCGCCGCGGTGTCGCGCCGCGATCCCGCCGACGCGATCGCGATGGTCGCGAAGGCGCGCGCCGAGAAGGAGGCGGCGTACAGGCCGCTCGCGCTCTCCGACGACCGGCCGATCAAGCCGGAGCGGCTGGTCGCCGAGCTCGCGGCCGTGCTCGACGACGACGCAGTGATCGTCGCCGACCCCGGCACGCCCTGCCCGTATTTCTCGGCCTTCTACCCGAAGCGCCGCGCGGGCCGCTGGTTCATCACCAACCGCGCGCATGGCGCGCTCGGCTACTCGCTGCCCGGAGCGGTGGGCGCGTGGTACGGGCGGCCGTCCTCGAAGGTCGTCGCCGTGATGGGCGACGGCAGCTTCGGATTCTCCTGCGGCGAGATGGAGACCATCGTGCGCAACCGCGTGCCGGTCACGATGGTCGTGGTGTCCAACTCGGTCTATGGCTGGATCAAGGCCGGCCAGAAGACCGCCTACGAGGGGCGCTACTTCTCCGTCGACTTCAACCGCACCGACCATGCCGCCGTGGCCGCGGCCTTCGGGGTCAGGAGCTGGCGCGTCGAGGATCCCGCGGAACTGCGCCAGACGCTGCGCGCCGCGATCGAGCATGGCGGGCCGACGCTGGTCGACGTCGTCTGCCAGCCGCTCAACGAGGCGCGCGCGCCGGTCAGCGAGTGGGTGGCCTGACGGCGAGCGCGGCGCGGACGGAATCGACCGCGCCGCGCCAGCTGGCGCCGTCCTGCCTGTGGAGCGTGGCGCGCGCGTAGAACGCGGCCGCGCCGGGCGAGGGCGTCCAGTACCAGAGCTGCCCGTGGCCCGACGGCACGAGCACGTGCGTCTCGGCGCCGAGCGCGCCGGCGACATGCGCCGTGACGTTGCTCGTGGTGACGACCGCGTCGCAGGCGGCGCAGAGCGCGGCGAGGCCGTCGATGTCCGATCGCACGTCGATCTCGCGGTCGCGCAGGATCTCCGCGCCGGTCGCCGCGGCGAGCTCCGCGCGCATCCTCTCGGTGTCGCCATATTGCAGGTCGAGGAAGACGTCGCCGGAGTCCGCGACGAGGCGCTCGAGCTCGCCGCGCGGAAGCGTCTTCAGCGCGCCGAGCCCGCCACCCGCGCCGCTCGCCCAGGCGAGCCCGACGAGCCTGCGGCCCGGTCGGCGATGCCGCGCCGCGGCCGCCGCGGCGCGCGCGCGGTCGGCGACGAGCACCGGCGCCATGGGCAGGCGCGCGGGCGTCCATCCGAGGATCCCCATCAGGCTTCCCATCGGCACATGCGCGACGCAGCCCGGGGGGATCGCGGCGTCGTCGCGCGCGACGACGCGCATGTCGGGCAGGCTCCGCGCGAGGAGCGCGGCGAGCCGCGGGCTCGCCTCGACCACGATGTCCTCGACCTGCGCGGCGAGCGCGGGCAGGAGGCTCGCGCCGACGATCTCGTCGCCCAGGCCCTGTTCGCCCCACACGAGGAGCGGGCCTGCGGGCGCCGGGCCGCCACGCCAGGCGGGCAGGGGGATGCGGGCTGGGTGCCGCGCGGCGCCCGCCATCGACGCCCTTCCCAGGCGTGCCTCGTAGTCGATCCAGGCCTCCGCCCAGCGGCCCAGCGCCATCAGCGCATGGGCGCGGTTGAGGCGCGCGAGCGCAGGGTCGGCGAGGCGCGGGATGGCGGCGTCGAGAAGCCGCACCGCCTCGTCGTGGCGGCCGGCCCCGGCCAGCGCCTCGGCGAGGTTCGCCTGCGTCTCCGCGCGGCCCGGCGCAAGGCGCAGCGCCTCCAGGAGGCTGGCGCAGGCGACCGCGTGGTCGCGCGCGTCCAGCGCGGCGAGCCCGGCCGCCTCGTGCAGCGCCGCCGAGCCGGGATTGCGCGCGAGCGAAGCGGCGAGGATCGCACGCGCCTCCTCCCCGCGGCCCTGCCGCCGGAGGAGGTTGGCGAGGTTCACGGCTGGCTCCGGGCTCGCCGGAGCCGCGCCGAGCGCGGCGCGGAAATGCGCCTCGGCCTCGTCCAAGCGGCCGAGGTCGCGCGCGGCGTTGCCGAGCGCGAAGAGGATGGGCGCGTCGCCCGGGCGCAGCGCGGCGGCCCGGCCGAGCGCGTCCATGGCCGCTGCATGCGCGCCCTGCGCATGGAGGAGCTGGCCCGTGCGCAGCAGGGCATACGCGGCCAGGGGTCCCCCCGATGCCGCGTCGAACAGCGCGAGCGCGGCGCGCGCGTCGCCACTTGCCGCGAGCCGGTCCGCCTCGCGCAGGATCGCGAGGTCGCGCGCGGGAGGGGGCGGTGGCGCCTCCGGGTCCCGGCCGGAGGTCATCGCGCCGTCAGGTGCCGACGCGCAGCGGCGAGACGAGGCCGCGCAGGCAGGCGACGACGCTGAGCGGCGTCAGCCTGCCCGTGCGCGGGTTCTCGGCGCTCGGCACGCCGGCGATGGTCATGGTGAAGCGCGCGGCCTCGGCCTCGACCTCGATCGTGTGCTGGTTGCGGCCGCTGGTCGGCTCGGCCCAGATCTCGATGCGCGTGCGGTCCGGCCCGATGCCCGCGAGGCTGAGCGCCGCGGCGACGTTGACGTTGGCGGGGAAGCCGCGCGCCGCCTCGCGCGCCGAGCCCGCGAAGACGCGCGTCGACTCGGTGAAGGACATCACGTCTATCCCGTTCTGGACCAGGTAGGGCGCGCCCGCGAGGCCCTTGGGCGGCTTGCGCGTGATCATCGTCACGCTGTCGACCCGGCTCTCCGCCGCGGCGCGCACCGCGTCGAGGCCGAGCAGCGCTCCGGTGGGCACGATGACGCGCCCGCCATGCGCGCGCGCGCGATCGACGAGGTCCATGCGGTCGAGCAGCACGGCGGCGTTCGCGGTCACGACGATGCGGCCGCGGTCGAGCGCGGGCTCCGCGATCTCCCCGAGTTGCGGTCCGGGCGCGCAGTCGACGACCACGTCCGCGGCCTCGCCCAGCCGCGTCGACGGCATGACCTCGGGGCGGCGCGCGAAGCCGGCGACCGCGTCGCGCGTCTTCGCCTCGTCGCGGCCGGCGACGGCGACGAGCGCGAGGCCCTCGATGCCGGCGTCGATGCGGCGCGCGACGGCGGCGCCGATGG
>CANMWW010000287.1 GCA_947500965.1 Alphaproteobacteria bacterium | reverse complement strand
GGCGAGGTGCTGTCGCTGGTGCGCCACGGCCTGCGCGAGGGGCGCGTCGACCTCTACGTCCAGCCGATCGTCAGCCTGCCGCAGCGCAAGCATCGATTCTACGAGTGCTTCTCGCGCATCCGCGACGCCGACGGCAACGTGATGGGGCCGGACCGCTACCTCGCCGCCGCCGAGCGCGAGGGGCTGATCGGCGCCGTCGACAACATGCTGCTCTTCCGTTGCGTGCAGCTCGTGCGCCGCATCCACAAGGCGAACCGCGAGGTCGGCGTGTTCGTGAACATCTCCGAGCACAGCATCGCCGACCAGCGCTTCTTCCGCGACTTCGCCAACTTCGTCGCCGACAACCGCGAGCTCGCGCCGTACCTCGTCTTCGAGTTCGCGCAGGCCCATGTCGCGCGCCACGGCGCGGCCGTGATGCTCGAGCTGGAGCGCCTCGCGCGGCGCGGCTTCCGCTTCTCGATGGACCAGGTCACCGACCTGAACCTCGACGTCGACACGCTCTCGGAGCGCCAGTTCCGCTTCATCAAGGTCGACGCGCAGCGCCTGCTGCACGCGGTGCGCGCCGGCGAGCCCCGCCTCGACATGCGCGCCTTCAAGGCCGCGCTCGACCGCAACCGCATCGACCTGATCGTGGAGCGCATCGAGGACGAGCAGACGATGGTCGAGCTGCTCGACTACCCGCTCGACTTCGGCCAGGGCTACCTGTTCGGCGAGCCGCGCCTGGCCAAGACCGGGACCTGACGCGCCGGCCGCCGCGCCGCGCGCTGGCGGCGCGGCCCCGGCCATGGCATCTAGCGCCCCCATGCCAGACCACCGCACAGAGATCCTGCCCGGCCTCGCGGCCGTCGCCTCGCGCTACGACGCCTTCGTCCTCGACCTCTGGGGCTGCGTCCATGACGGGATCAGGCCCTATCCCGGCGTGCCGGAGACGCTGGCGGCGATGCGCGCCTCCGGCCGGCGCGTCCTCATGCTCTCGAACGTGCCGCGGCGCGTCGCGCCCGTGCTCGAGATGCTGGCGCGCATGGGCATCGGCGGCGAGCTCTACGACGTCGTGCTGAGCTCCGGCGAGTCCGCCTGGCGGGCGCTGCGCGCGCGCGCCGACGCCGCGCATGCCGCGCTCGGGCAGGTCGGCTTCCATCTTGGCCCCGCGCGCGACGTGACGATCTTCGACGAGGGCGCGGCGACGCGCACCGAGGATGTCGGGGCGGCGGACTTCGTGCTCTGCACCGGCCCGCGCGAGGACCTCGCGCCGCTCGAGGCGCACGAGGAACTGCTCGCCGCCTTCGCCGCGCGGCGCCTGCCCATGCTCTGCGCCAACCCGGACCTCTGGGTGATGCGCGGCGACGCGCGGCTCGTCTGCGCGGGGCTGATCGCGCAGCGCTACGCGCAGCTCGGCGGCCAGGTGCTGTACCACGGCAAGCCGCACGCCGCGGTCTACGACGCCGCGCTCGACCTGCTCGGCAACCCGCCGCGCGCGCGCGTGCTGTGCGTGGGCGACGGGCTGCTCACCGACATCGCTGGCGCCAACGCGGCGGGGATCGACTGCGCGCTCATCCCCGGCGGCGTCCATGGCGAGGCCCATGGGCTGCACATGGGGGAGATGCCGGACCCGGCGCGGCTCGCCGCGCTGCTCGAGGGGCACGAGGCGCGCCCCACCTGGGCCATACCGTCCCTGCGCTGGTGAGGCGCTCCGCCGCACGGGGCGGGATCGATTTCGCGACTCGCGCTAGACTCGGCCGACACGCCGGAGTCGCGATCCCATGACCTTTCCGCCGAAATCCTTCGCCGACTGGGAGGCCCTCGCGCGCAGCGACCTCAAGGGCGCCGCGCCGGAGAGCCTCGCCTGGACGACGCCCGAGGGCATCGTCGTCAAGCCGCTCTACACGGAGGCCGACCTCGAGGGGCTCGCGCATCTCGGCGGCATGCCCGGCTTCGCGCCCTTCGTGCGCGGCCCGCGCGCGACGATGTACGCGAACCGCCCGTGGACGATCCGCCAGTACGCGGGCTTCTCCACCGCCGAGGAGTCGAACCGCTTCTACAAGGAGGGGCTGCGGAACGGCCAGATGGGTCTTTCCGTGGCCTTCGACCTCGCCACGCATCGCGGCTACGACAGCGACCACCCGCATGTCGTCGGCGACGTCGGCAAGGCGGGCGTCGCGATCGATTCCGTCGAGGACATGAAGATCCTCTTCGACGGCATCCCGCTCGACCGCATGAGCGTGTCGATGACCATGAACGGCGCCGTGCTGCCGGTGCTCGCGGGCTTCATCGTCGCGGGCGAGGAGCAGGGCGTCGACCGGTCCAGGCTCTCGGGGACGATCCAGAACGACATCCTCAAGGAGTTCATGGTCCGCAACACCTACATCTACCCGCCCGCGCCCTCGATGCGGATCGTCGCGGACATCATCGCCTACACGGCGCGGCACATGCCGAAGTTCAACTCGATCTCGATCAGCGGCTACCACATGCAGGAGGCCGGGGCGACCTGCGTGCAGGAGCTCGCCTTCACCCTCGCCGACGGCCTCGAATACGTGCGCGCGGCCAGGGCGCGCGGCCTCGACGTGGACGCCTTCGCGCCGCGGCTCAGCTTCTTCTTCGCGATCGGCATGAACTTCTTCATGGAGGTCGCGAAGCTGCGCGCCGCGCGCCTGCTCTGGGCGCGGCTGATGGCGCCGTTCGGCCCGCGCAAGGCGGAGAGCCTGAGCCTGCGCACGCACTGCCAGACCTCCGGCGTGTCGCTGACCGAGCAGGACCCCTACAACAACATCGTGCGCACGACGGTCGAGGCGATGGCCGCGGTGCTCGGCGGCACGCAGTCGCTGCACACGAATTCCTTCGACGAGGCGCTGGCCCTGCCCACGCCCTTCTCGGCGCGCATCGCCCGCAACACGCAGCTGATCATCGCCGAGGAGACCGGCATCCCGCGCGTGGTCGACCCGCTGGGCGGCAGCTACTACGTCGAGCACCTGACGCATTCGATCGCCGCCGAGGCGATGAAGCTGATCGACGAGGTCGAGGCGATGGGCGGCATGACGAAGGCCGTCGAGTCCGGCATGCCGAAGCTGCGCATCGAGGAGGCGGCGGCCCGCCGCCAGGCCCGCATCGACCGCGGCGAGGAGACGATCGTCGGCGTGAACCGCTACCAGCCCACGGAGCGGACCGAGGTCGAGGTCCGCGACATCGACAACAGCGCCGTGCGCGAGGCGCAGGTCGCGCGGCTCGCGCGGGTGCGCGCCGGCCGCGACGAGGCGGCGTGCCGCGCCGCTCTCGACGCGCTCACCGCCGCCGCCGCGTCGGGCGACGGCAACCTGCTCGAGCTCTCGGTCGAGGCCTCGCGGCGCCGCGCCACGGTGGGTGAGATCTCCGACGCGCTCGAGAAGGTCTATACCCGGCACCGCGCCGTGGTCCGCTCGGTGACCGGCATCTACGGCGCCGCCTACGAGGGCGACGAGGGCTTCGAGCGCATCCGGCGCGACGTCGAGGCCTTCGCGGCGGAGGAGGGGCGCCGCCCGCGCATGCTCGTCGTGAAGCTCGGCCAGGACGGCCATGACCGCGGCGCCAAGGTCATCGCGACCGCCTTCGCCGACATCGGCTTCGACGTCGACGTGGGCCCGCTCTTCCAGACGCCCGAGGACGCGGCGCGCCAGGCGGTCGAGAACGACGTGCACGTCGTCGGCGTGTCCTCGCAGGCGGCGGGCCACAAGACGCTGGTGCCGAAGCTGCTCGAGGCGCTGCGCGCCCAGGGCGCGGGCGACGTGCTGGTCGTGTGCGGCGGCGTGATCCCGCCGCAGGACTACGAGCCGCTCGTGGCCGCCGGCGTCGCCGCGATCTACGGGCCGGGCACCAACATCCCGCGCGCCGCCGACGAGATCCTCGGCCTCGTCCGCCGCCGCCGCGCGGCCTGACGACCACATCCCCCCGCGCGGAAGGACAGAGCCCATGGCCAACCCGGAGCAGCGCGACACGGTCGTCGTCCTCCCGCCCGCGGGTCCGTCCCCGCGCCGGCCGGAGGCGCCCGCGCCGCTGGCCCCCGCGCCGCTCGCGCGCCGCCTCGCCTGGGGCGCGGCCGCGCTGTCGCTGGGCTGGATGGGCCTTGCCTTGCACCACCTCTCGGCCGAGCTCGGATGGGCGGGCTTCGCGGCCCTGCGCGCGCACGAGCAGGCCCTGATCGTCATCGGCATCGCCAGCCCGCTCGCGGCGCTGTGGTTCGCGGTCGCCTTCGTCGCGCGCGGCGACGAGGTGCGCGGCGTCGCCGCGGCCCTGCGCGCCGAGCTCTCCGCCCTCACCGCGGACGAGGGCGCCG
>CANMWW010000286.1 GCA_947500965.1 Alphaproteobacteria bacterium | reverse complement strand
CGCGCGCCGCGCCCAGGCCGGCTGGCGCGCCGTCCCGCTCGCGCAGCGCATGGCGATCTGCGCCGCCTTCGCCGAGCACATGGTGGCCGACAAGGACCGGCTTGGCCGCGACCTCACCCGGCAGATGGGCCGCCCCATCCGCTACACGCCCAACGAGATCGCGGGCGGGCTGGCGGAGCGCACGCGCCGGATGGTCGAGCTCGCGCCCGCGGCGCTCGCCGACATCGCGGCCTCGGACAAGCCCGGCTTCACGCGCTTCGTGCGCAAGGATCCCCTGGGCGTCGTCTTCGTGGTCGCGCCCTGGAACTATCCCTACCTCACCGCCGTCAACGCGATCGTGCCGGCGCTGGTCGCCGGCAACGCCGTGATCCTCAAGCACTCGCACCAGACGCCGCTGGTGGCGGAGGCCTTCCGCGACGGGCTGGCGAAGGCCGGCCTGCCCGATGGCGTCTTCCAGGTCCTGCACCTGGGCCACGCCGACACGGAGGCGCTCATCGGCCATCCGGGCGTCGACTTCGTCGCCTTCACCGGCTCGGTGCAGGGCGGCCACGCCGTGACGCGCGCCGCCAAGGACCGCTTCATCGGCCTCGGCCTCGAGCTCGGCGGCAAGGACCCCGCCTATGTGCGCGCGGATTGCGACCTCGACCATGCGGTCGAGAACCTGGTCGACGGCGCGTTCTTCAATTCCGGGCAGAGCTGCTGCGGCATCGAGCGCATCTACGTCCACGCCGACGTCCACGACCGCTTCGTCGACGGCTTCGTCGCGCTGACGCGGACCTATGTTCTGGGCAACCCCCTGGAGGCCGGGACCACGCTCGGGCCGATGGTCCGCGCCTCGGCCGCGGACTTCGTGCGCGGCCAGGTCGCCGACGCGGTCGCGGCGGGCGCGCGCTCGCTCGTCGACCCGCGGCATTTCCCGGCGGACGCGCCGGGCACGCCGTACCTCGCGCCGCACGTGCTGGTCGGCGTCGACCACTCGATGCGCGTGATGACCGAGGAGAGCTTCGGGCCCGTGATCGGCATCATGAAGGTGTCCTCCGACGAGGAGGCCATCCGCCTGATGAACGACAGCGCCTATGGGCTGACCGCCGCGATCTGGACCTCCGACGAGGAGGCCGCGCTGTCGATCGGCGCGCGCGTCGAGACCGGGACCTGGTTCATGAACCGCTGCGACTACCTCGATCCCGAGCTGGCCTGGACCGGCGTCAAGGATTCGGGCCGCGGCTGCACCCTGTCGCGCCTCGGCTACGACTACCTGACGCGGCCGAAGTCCTTCCACCTGCGCACCACGACCAAGTGAACCCGAAAGCCGCGAGGGAATCGTGACGATCGAACTCAAGGGCAACTGGAACTTCCCGACCTCCATCCGCTTCGGCGCGGGGCGCGTCGCCGAGCTGCCGCAGGCCTGCGCCGCGGCCGGCATCGCCCGCCCGCTGGTCGTCACCGACCCCGGCCTCGCCAGGCTCGACGTCTTCGCCCGCATCCTCGACATCCTGCGCAAGGGCGGGCTCGGCGCCGCGGTCTTCAGCGACGTGAAGCCCAATCCCGTGGCGCGCAACGTCGAGGACGGGCTCGCGGCCCTGCGCGCGGGCGGCCATGACGGCGTGGTCTGCGTCGGCGGCGGCAGCGCCATCGACTGCGGCAAGGTCATCGCCTTCATGGCGCGGCAGACGCGGCCGATGTGGGACTTCGAGGACATCGGCGACTGGTGGACGCGCGCGGATCCCGCCGGCATCGCGCCCGTGGTGGCCGTGCCGACGACGGCGGGCACGGGCTCCGAGACCGGGCGCGCCGGCGTCATCACCAACGAGCAGACGCAGACCAAGAAGGTCATCTTCCACCCGAGGATGATGCCCGCGGTCGTGGTCGCCGACCCGGAGCTCACCGTGGGCCTGCCGGCGAAGCTGACGGCCGGCACCGGCCTCGACGCGTTCATCCACCTGCTCGAGGCCTATTGCGCGCCGTTCCACCATCCCTACGCCGATGGCATCGCGGTCGAGGGCATGCGCCTCGTGAAGGAGAACCTGGCCCGCGCCGTCGCCGACGGCCGCGACATCGAGGCGCGCGCCCACATGCTGGCCGCCTCGCAGATGGGCTCGACCGCCTTCCAGAAGGGGCTCGGCGCGATCCACTCGCTCTCGCACCCCGTCGGCGCCGTGCTCGACACGCATCACGGCCTGACCAACGCCGTCGCGATGCCCTACGTGCTGGTGTTCAACCGCCCCGCGATCGAGGCGAAGATCGTGCGCCTCGCGCGCTACCTCGACCTGCCCAGGGCCAGCTTCGACGGCTTCATGGAATGGTCGCTGGCGCTGCGCCGCGAGGTCGGCATCCCGCACACGCTGGCCGAGATCGGCGTCCGCGCGGAGCACCTCGACCGCTTCGCCGCCATGGCAGCGGAGGACCCGACCGCGGGCGGCAACCCGGTGAAGGCCGGCGTCGCCGAGATGCGCGCCATGTACGAGGCGGCGCTGCACGGCAGGCTCTGACGGTCGCCGCGCCCGCCGCGCCGGCTCAGGCGCGGGCGGGCTGGCGCTTGCGGTAGTCGTAGTTGGCGTCGATGCGGTGCATCAGGTACTCGCCGGAGACGACGGGCTCGTGCCGCAGCGCCACGCCCGCGTCGACGATGCAGGCGATCGTCGCGTCCATGTTCGGGTCGAAGAAGTACGGGATCGAGTAGCGGTCGCGGCCGCTGAGGTTGCGCACGCGATGCGGCGTGGACACGAAGCGGTCGCTGGTCCAGCGCTGCGTGATGTCGCCGACATTCATCACGAAGCTGCCGGGCATCGGCGTGGCATCGAGCCAGCTGCCGGCGCGCGTGCGCACCTGCAGCCCGCCGGCGTCGTCCTGCACGAGCAGCGTGATGAAGCCGTAGTCGGTGTGCGGCTGCGAGCCGAACAGGTCGTCCGGGCTGTCGGGCGGCTGCGGCGGGTAGTGCAGCATGCGCAGGAAGGTCGTGGGCTGCGCGAAGAGCGGCGCCAGCGTGCCCGCGCCGAGCCCGAGCCCGCTCTCGAACACGGGCAGGAAGCGCAGGGAAAGCGCGCGCATCGCGTCGTCGTACGCTACCGTTGCCTCGCGGAAGCCCGGAACGTCGGCCGGCCACTGGTTCGGGCCCGCGAGCGGGACGCAGTCGGCGATGCGCGGGTCGCCGGGCGGCACCTCGTGCATCAGCATGAAGGATTCGCTCTGGTTCGGCCGCGTCGCCTTCTGGATCGAGGAGGTGACGATCTTCGACGAGGCGAAGGGCATGTAGCCGCGATGCCACTCGTTCATGCGGATCGCCATCTTGCGTTCCACGGGCTGGGCGTGGAACGCCCGCGACGCCGCGAAGGCGCCATCGACGAGCCGCTGCGGCACGCCGTGGTTCACGACATAGGCGAAGCCGATCTTCTCGAAGGCGTCGCACAGCGTCGCGGCGACGCGCCGGAGCCCGGCCTCGCCCGCGGCCAGCGGGGCGAGGTCGATGATGGGCAGCGTCTCGGCCACGGCTTCCCCTCCCCTCCCCTCAGCGCGCGAAGAGCGGTGCCGCGCGCGTCCACACGGACTGCGCCACCGCGCGCGCCTCGCCGATCAGCTTCTGCTCGTCGAGCTGGGTCATCTGGCCGGAGGAGACGAGGTGCCTGCCGTCGATGAACACCTCGGCGACGTCGCCCGAGTTGCCGTTGAAAACGAGGTTCGCCGCGAGGTCGTCGGCCCGGAACGGATGGTACCAGGGCTTGCGCATGTCGACCGCGATGACGTCGGCCTTCTTCCCGGCCTCGAGCGAGCCGATGCTGTCGTCCATGCCGAGGCATCGCGCGCCGTCGATCGTGGCCATGCGCAGCACGTCGCGCCCGGACCGGATGCCGACGTCGCCCGAGAGCACGCGCGGGATCAGCGCAGCGAAGCGCATCACCTTCCACATGTCGTTCGACAGCCAGTCGGAGCCGAGCGAGACGGACACGCCGGCCTTGTAGATCTTCTCCATCGGCGGGTAGTAGCCGCGCTTGGCGACCAGGTAGGCCGTGTGCGACATGCACGTGCCGGTCGCGCGCATCACCTCGATCTCGCCGTCGTCGACGAACGCGCAGTGCGCGCCGATGTAGCCCGGGCCGAGCAGCCCGAGGTCGTGCAGGAAGTGGATCGTGCGCTTTCCGTAGGTGTGCAGCATGAACTCGGCCTCGCCGGGAACGGAGGCCGTGTGGGCGTGGAGCCCGACGCCGTACTTGTCGGCGAGTTCCTTGAGCTGGACCAGCAGGCGCGGCGTGCAACGGTCGGGCCCGTCTGGCGCGACGCGGCAGGTGATGCGGCCATCGGCCTTGCCAT
>CANMWW010000285.1 GCA_947500965.1 Alphaproteobacteria bacterium | reverse complement strand
CTCTTCCGATCTCGCAGGGCGGAGCGTGTAGCCCTCCGCGGGCGCGACCGCATCGACGAGTTGCAGGCCGCTGCACCCCGCCAGCACGACCGGGGCGGCCGCGGCGCCGAGGCGCAGGAAGCCCCTGCGGCCCGCCGGCGCCGGCATGGCCGCGCGGACATTCCGCCATATCGTCCTGCCGCGCCGCTGCACTATCTTCCTCCACCACCGTCCAGGGCATCACTCGATACGCCCAGCCCCAGCCCGCGGATCATGCCGATGACAGCCTCCCTGCCCAGAACCGTCTCCGAGACGCTCGCCCTGCTCTCCGGCGCGGGCTACGTCGCGGACCGCAGCCTCGCGACCGCCGTCACCCTCGCGCTGCGGCTCGACCGCCCGCTCTTCCTCGAGGGGGAGGCCGGCGTCGGCAAGACCGAGATCGCGAAGGTGCTGGCCCAGACGCTCGGCCGCCGGCTCATCCGCCTCCAGTGCTACGAGGGCCTCGACGTCGCGGCGGCGGTCTACGAGTGGAACTACGCGCGCCAGATGATCGAGATCCGCATGGCCGAGGCCGGTGGCGCCGGCGGCCGCGCCTCGGTCGAGGAGGAGATCTTCTCCGAGCGCTTCCTGATCCGCCGCCCCCTCCTCCAGGCGATGACGCCGGACGTCGCCGGTCCGCCGGTGCTGCTGATCGACGAGCTCGACCGCGCCGACGAGCCCTTCGAGGCCTTCCTCCTCGAGACGCTCTCGGACTGGCAGGTGACGATCCCCGAGTTCGGCACCGTGAAGGCGCCGGCGCCGCCGATCACCATCGTCACCTCCAACCGCACGCGCGAGATCCACGACGCGCTGAAGCGCCGCTGCTACTACTACTGGGTCGACTATCCCGACATGGCGCGCGAGCTCGAGATCCTGCGCATCAAGGCGCCCGAGGCGCCGGCGCGGCTGAGCCGCGAGGTCGTCGGGTTCGTGCACAAGCTGCGCTCCGAGGAGCTGTTCAAGGTCCCGGGCGTCGCCGAGACGATCGACTGGGCGCAGGCGCTGGTCGCGCTCGACCGCATCGAGCTCGACCCCGACACGATCAACGACACGCTCGGCGCCGTCCTCAAGTACCAGGACGACATCGCCCGCATCCGCGGCGCGACCGCGGCGCAGATGCTCGCCCAGGTCCGCTCGGAGCTCGCGACCGCGGGCGCATGACGCCGCCGGCCGAAAAGCTGGAGCAGGATCGCGACGGCTCGCTCGTCGCGAACGTCGTGCACTTCGCGCGCGTGCTGCGCGGCGCCGGGCTGCCGATCGGCCCCGGCCGCGCGATCGAGGCGGTGCGCGCGCTCGAGGCGATCGGCGTCGCCTCGCGCGACGACTTCTACTGGGCCCTGCACGCCGTGTTCGTGAACCGGCGCGACCAGCGCGAGGTCTTCGACCAGGCCTTCCGCATGTTCTGGCGCGACCCGAAGTTCCTCGAGCGCATGCTGAACTTCCTGCTGCCGCAGGCCCGCGGCGCCGGCGAGGAGCCCGACCCGAAGGAGCGCGAGAAGCTGTCGCGCCGCCTCGCCGAGGCGTTCCAGGCCGGCCGCGACCACGAGCGCCAGCGCCCGCCCGACCCGCGCGAGCAGGAGGACGAGCGCCAGGTCGACGCGGTGATGACGTGGTCGGACCGCGAGCTGCTGCAGAAGAAGGACTTCGAGCAGATGTCGACCGCCGAGCTCGCCCAGGCGAAGCTGGCGCTGCAGCGGCTGTCGCTTCCCTTCAACGAGATGAAGACCCGCCGCTTCCGGCCGTCGCGGCGCGGGTCGCGCATCGACTTCCGCGCCACGCTGCGGCGCTGGGCGCGCAGCGGCGGCAACTCGGCGGAGTTCGCGCGCCGCGAGCCGCGCACGCGGGTGCCGCCGCTGGTCGTGCTCTGCGACATCTCCGGGTCGATGGAGCGCTACACGCGCATGTTCCTGCACTTCCTGCATGCGCTGACCAACGACCGCGCGCGCGTGCATGTCTTCCTGTTCGGGACCCGCCTCACCAACGTGACGCGCGCGCTGCGCCAGAAGGACCCCGACAAGGCGATGGAGCGCGTCAGCGACAGCGTCGAGGACTGGGCCGGCGGCACGCGCATCGGCCACACGCTGGCGGAGTTCAACCTGCGCTGGAGCCGCCGCGTGCTCGGCCAGAACGCCACGGTGCTGCTGATCAGCGACGGGCTCGACCGCGACGCCGCGCTCGGGCTGCGCGAGGAGGTCGAGCGGCTGTCGAAGTCCTGCCGGCGGCTGGTGTGGCTCAACCCGCTGCTGCGCTTCGAGGGCTTCGAGCCGCGCTCCTCCGGCGCGCGGGCGATGCTGCCCTTCGTCGACGACTTCCGCCCCGCGCACAGCCTCGACAGCCTCGGCGCGATCGCCGAGGTGCTGTCGGCGGACGCGCCCGCGACGCGGCGGCGCTACCAGTGGAAGGGCCGGCCGCAGGCCGCGCCCGCGGCCTGAACGCAACGGGAGCAAGACCATGGACGCAACGGAAGTCCGGGACATCCTCGCCACCGCGGCCGAATGGCGCGCGGGCGGGCGCGGGGTCGCGCTCGCCACGGTCGTCACGACCTGGGGCTCGAGCCCCCGCCCCGTCGGCAGCCAGCTCGTCGTCGACGAGACGGGCCGCTTCGCCGGCTCCGTGTCCGGCGGCTGCATCGAGGGCGCCGTCATCCGCGAGGCGGTCGACGCGATCGCGACCGGTCGCCCGCGCCTGCTCGACTTCGGCGTGACGAACGAGCAGGCCTGGGAGGTCGGCCTCGCCTGCGGCGGCAAGGTGCAGGTCTATGTCGAGAGGATCGACGCATGAAGGGCGCCACATTCGCGCGGCTCGCCGAGCTGCGCGCCGCCGGGACGCCCGTCGCGCTGCTGACCAACCTGCGCAGCGGCTCGCAGCTGCTGGTCACCGCCTCGGGCTCCGAGGGCGAGCTCTGCCTCGACGTCGACATGGTCGCGGCGGCGCAGGACGCGCTGAAGTCCGACGAGAGCACCTCGTTCGAGACCCCCGCCGGCAAGGTCTTCGTGCATGTCTTCGCGCCGCCGCCGCGCCTCGTCGTGGTCGGCGCGGTGCACATCGCCGAGCCCCTCGCGCGCATGGGCGCGCTCGCCGGCTACGGCGTCACGATCGTCGACCCGCGCCGCGCCTTCGCGGCGAGCCAGCGCTTCGACGGCATCGCGGTCTCCGGCGACTGGCCGGACGAGGCGATGGAGAAGCTCAGGCCGGACATGCGCACGGCGGTCGTCACGCTGACCCACGACCCGAAGCTCGACGATCCGGCGCTCGACGTCGCGCTCAGGTCGCCGGCCTTCTACATCGGCGCGCTCGGCAGCCGGAAGACGCACGCCGCGCGCCTCGGGCGCCTCGCCGCGCTCGGCCATGGCGAGGCGGCGCTGGCCCGCATCCACGGCCCCGTCGGCCTCGACATCGGCGCGCTCTCGCCGGCGGAGATCGCGCTGTCGATCATGGGCCAGGTGACGGCCGTGCGACGCGGCGGGGGAACGCGGAAATGATCTTCGGCGAGATGCCGCTTTCCGAGGCCGAGGGCGCGATGCTCGCCCATGGCCTGAAGGGCGACGGCTTCTCCTTCCGCAAGGGGCGCGTCCTCGACCGCGCCGACATCGACGCGATCGCGCGCGCCGGGATCGCGCGCGTCGTCGCGGCGCGGCTCGAGGCCGGCGACGTCGGCGAGGACGAGGCGGCGACCGCGATCGCGCGCGCCATCGCGGGCGAGAACCTCGTCGTCTCGGCCGCGTTCACGGGACGCGCCAACCTCTACGCCACCGCGGCGGGGCTGGTCGCCTACGACCAGCGCGCGCTCGACGAGGCGAACGAGATCCACGAATCCATCACGATCGCGCTCCTGCCGCCGCACGCGCCGATCGCGCCGCGCCAGATGGCCGCGACCGTGAAGATCATCCCCTTCGCGGCGCCGCGCGCCGCGCTCGACGCCGTGCTCGCGCGGGTCGGGGCCGCGCGGCCGTTCCTGCGCGTGGCGCGCTTCCGTCCGCTGCGCGCCGCACTGGTGCAGACGCGCCTGCCCGGCACGAAGCCGAGCGTGCTCGCCGGCACGGTGGAGACCACGCGCGCCCGCGTCGCGGGCATCGGCGGCGTCCTGTCCAGCGACGTCGTGGTCGCGCACGAGGCCGCCACCGTCGCCACGTCCCTCCTCGAGGCGCGCGCCGCGGGCGCGGACCTGCTGCTCGTGATCGGCGCCTCGGCGGTCGTCGACCGCCGCGACGTCGTGCCGGCGGCGATCGTCGCGGCAGGCGGCACGGTCGAGCATTTCGGCATGCCCGTCGATCCCGGGAACCTGCTG
>CANMWW010000284.1 GCA_947500965.1 Alphaproteobacteria bacterium | reverse complement strand
GGTACATGCGCAACCAGCTGCTGCGCGACGCCGACTGGGCGGGCATGGCGCATTCGCTGGAGATCCGCACGCCGCTCGTCGACGCGACCCTGCTGCGCGCCATCGCGCCGCTGCTCGCCGCCGGCGCCGACGCGCCGGGCAAGCGCGCGATGGCCGACGCGCCGCGCCTCAAGCTGCCCGCCTCGGTGCTCGACCGGCCGAAGACCGGCTTCGTCGTGCCGGTGCGCGACTGGATCGCGGGCGACGCGGCGCCGGCCGAGCGCGGGCTGCGCGGCTGGGCGCGCCATGTCCATGCCGCCTTCGGGGGAGCGTGAGATGCCCTGGCGCCGCATCCCCGACGACGTCAGGCGCGTGCTCGTCTTCCGCCTCGGCAGCCTGGGCGACACCGTCGTCGCGCTGCCGAGCTTCCGCCTCGTCGCGCGCGCCTTCCCGCAGGCCGAGCGGCGCGTGCTGACCAACGTGCCGCGCAGCGCGCGCGAGACGGACCTCGACGCCGTGCTCGGCGGGACCGACCTCGTCCACGGCTACATGCATTTCGACCCGTCCGAGCGCAGCGCCGCCGCGATCGCCGCGGTGCGCCGCTCGATCCGCGACTACGCGCCGGACGTGCTCGTCTACCTCGTCGAGCAGGGCTCGCGCCTGCGCACCGTGCGGCACCTCGCCTTCTTCATGAGCTGCGGCCTGATGAGCATCGTCGGCATGCCCGAGCTCGGCGCCGACGGCAGCCACGCCTTCGACCCGGACACCGGGCTCTGGGAATCAGAGGCCGCCTACCTGCTGCGCCGGATCTCCGCGCTCGGCGAGGCGTCGGTCGACGACCCCGCGCTGTGGGACCTCGGCTTCACCCCGGAGGAGCGCCAGCAGGCGGACGCCGCGCTGCGCGGCTTCGCGGGCGCCGGCGGCTTCCTCGCGATGGCGCCCGGCTCGAAGATCGAGGCCAAGGACTGGGGCGCGGAGAACTGGGCGCTGCTCGCGGGCGCGGTCTCCGCCCGCAGCCCGGGCCTGGGCCTGGTCACGGTCGGCGGCCCCGCGGACCGCGAGCGCGCGGCGCGCGTCGCCGCCTCGTGGCGCGGGCCGCATCGTGACCTCTGCGGCGCGGTCAGCCCGCGCGTCAGCGCGCTCGTCCTCGCGCGCGCGCGGATGCTCGCCGCGCATGACAGCGGCCCCATGCACCTCGCCGCCGCCGTCGGCACGCCGGTGATGGCGATCTTCAGCGCGCGCGCGCGCCCCGGGATCTGGTTCCCGCGCGGCGAGGGCAACCGCATCCTGCACCGCGACGTCGCCTGCGGCGGATGCGGGCTCGAGACCTGCGTGGTGGAGCGCAAGCGCTGCATCACCGCGATCGGCGTCGGCGAGGCGGTCGCCGCCTGCCGCGACATCCTCTCCGCCCGCACCCATGCGGCCTGACCCCAGCGGCACATCCATGCGCAAGCTCCGCCTCGCCTACCTCGTCACCCACCCGATCCAGTACCAGGCGCCGCTGCTGCGCATGGTCGCCGCGCAGCCCGACATCGATCTCACGGCTTTCTTCGCGACCGACTTCTCGGCGCGCAGCTTCAAGGCGCACGACTTCGCCCAGCAGATCACCTGGGACGTGCCGCTGCTCGAGGGCTACGCGCACGAGGTCCTGCCGCGCCTCGACCGCGGCCCGCCCGAGGGCATCGAGCCCATCCTCGGCTTCTGGGCGCCGCTCTCGCACGGCTTCGGCAAGGCGCTCGACCGCGGCGGCTTCGACGCGCTCTGGATCCACGGCTACGCGCGCTGGCACCACTGGTGCGCGATCGCCGCCGCCAGGCGCCGCGGCATCAAGGTCTTCCTGCGCGACGAGGCGACGCCGATCTCGGCGCGGCGCTCGGCGCTGAAGGCCATCGCCAAGCGCGCCTTCTTCGCCGGGCTCGGCGCCGGCGTCGACGGCTTCCTCGCCATCGGCACGCTCAACCGCCGCTACTACGAGCAGAACGGCATCGACCCCGCGCGCATCTCGCTCGTGCCCTACGCCGTCGACAACGCGCATTTCCGCAAGGGCGCGCTCGCGGCGGCCGAGCGGCGCGAGGAGACGCGCGCGGCCTGGGGCATCGAGCCCGGGCGGCCGGTGCTGCTCTCCTGCGGCAAGCTGATCGAGCGCAAGCGCCCGCTGCAGCTGCTGGAGGCCTTCGCGCGCGTGCAGGCCGATCCCGCGCTGCGCCGGCCGCATCTCGTCTTCGCGGGCGACGGCCCGCTGCGCGCGGAGCTCGAGGCGCGCGCGGCCGCCATCGCGCCCGGCGCGGTCAAGGTGCTCGGCTTCGTGCCGCAGTCCCAGCTGCCCGTCGCCTACGACCTCTGCGACGCCTTCATCCTGCCCTCGGGCCAGGAGGCCTGGGGCCTCGTGGTCAACGAGGTGATGTGCGCGGGCCGCGCGGTGATCGTCTCCGACATGGTCGGCTGCGCGCCCGACCTCGTGCGCCCCGGCGAGAACGGCGCGATCTTCCGCACCGACGACGTCGACGCCATGGCCGCCGCCATCCGCGACGTGATGGGCGACGAGGCGCGGCTGGCCGCGATGGGCCGCCGCAGCCTCGAGATCGTCGGGCGCTGGAGCTTCGCCGAGGACATCGCGGGCCTGCGCGCGGCGCTTGCGCGCGAATGCCCCGGGCTGATCGCGCGGGAGCCGCGCGACGCGCCATGAGCACCGGCGGCGTGCGCGACGTCTCGATCTCCTTCGCGACCACGCTCTACATCCAGGTCGTCAACGTCGCGACCGGGCTGCTGGCCGCGCGCCTGCTGCTCGCGGAAGGCCGCGGCGAGCTCGCCGCGCTGATGCTCTGGCCCGGGCTCGTGGCCGAGCTCGGCTGCCTCGCGCTGTCCGACGCCATGCTCTACCGCCTCGCCTCGGGCGCGAGCCCGGCGCGGCTCGTCTGCGGCACGATGCTGGCGCTGACCGCCGTGCTCTGCGCGGTGCTCGTGCCCGTCGGCTTCGCGATCCTGCCCTTCGTCATGGCCGGCCACGAGCCCGACATCGTCGCCGCGGCGTGGTGGTACATGGCGCTCTACCTGCCCACCTACTTCCTGTCGCTCTTCGCCGCGAACATGTTCCAGGGCCAGCTCGACCTCCTGTCGTGGAACGTCGTGCGCGCCATCGTGCCGACGGCATACCTCGCCGGCATCGTCGCGCTCGGCCTCGCCGCCGCGCCCGCGGCGCCGGAATTCGCGGCCGCCAGCATCGCCTCCATGCTCGCCTCCGCGGCGCTGGGCGCCGTGCTGATGGCGCGGCGCGGCTGGTTCGGCCTGCGCGCGTCGAGGACCGAGGCGCGCGCGCTCGTCGTCTATGGCGCCAAGGCCCATGCCGGCGAGGTCCTGCACAGCCTGCGCCAGAAGCTCGACCAGGCCGTCGTCGCGACGATGATGACGGCGAGCGACCTCGGCATCTACGCCGTCGCGCTGACCGTTGCCAACGGCCCGCTGATCCTCGTGCAGACCATCGCCAACATCGCCTTCCCCAAGATTAGCGCGCAGGAGACGCAGGAGGGCAAGGTCGTCGTCTTCGGCCGCTACCTGCGCCTCGCGCTGGTGCTGGTCGCGGGGATCGACGTCGTGCTCTGGGCGACCAACGCCTGGATCATCCCGCTGCTCTTCGGCCCCTCCTTCGCGCCGGCCGTCCAGGTCGCCAACATCTGCCTCGTCGGGCTGCTGCCCTTCGCGGCCAAGCTGCTCTGCGCCGCCGCGCTCAAGGCCTGCGACCGCGCGCTGGCGATCCCGCGCGCCGAGCTCTGGGGCCTTGTCGCGGTGGCGCCGTCGCTGCTCGTCCTCGTGCCCTGGCTGGGCCTCGCGGGCGCCGCGGCGAGCCTCGTGGTCGCGCAGGCGGTGACCGCGGTGCTGCTTGCGCGGCGGCTCGGGCGCGAGCTCGACATGCATCCGCTGCGCATGATGATCCCGAACGCCGAGGACGCGCGCCTGCTGCGCGCGGCGCTCGCGAGGGGGCTGGGCCGTGGCTGAATTCGATCGCGCGGGGACGCGCGTCCTCGTCCACCATCCCGGGTCGAACCACCTCGCCTACAACCTCGTCGGCGGGCTGCAGCGCGAGGGCTACGACGCCGTCTTCGACACCGGCTTCTTCTACGACCCCGCGGGACGCCTCGCGCGCCTCGTCGCGCACCTGCCCGCCGGGCTGCGCGCGCGCGCCGAGCGCGAGCTGCGCCGGCGCAGCAACGCGCTGGTCGATCCCGCGCGCGTGCGCGCCTGGCCCTGGGCGGAGCTGGCCTATGTCGCGGCGGCGCGGGCGGGGATCTCCGGCGAGCGCCTCGCCAGGGTCATAGGCTGGCGCAACGAGGTGATG
>CANMWW010000283.1 GCA_947500965.1 Alphaproteobacteria bacterium | reverse complement strand
GGTCATGGACTGGTTGTAGACGTTGGTGGAGGAGCGTATCGCCACCCTGCCCTTGAGGCCCGGCGCGGCGAGCGCCTCGTAGCTCGCCGCCTCCTCGGGCGACGCGCGGCCCTTCGCGAGCACGAAGATTCGCGCGCGCTTGGAGAAGCCGAACCAGTGGCCCTCCGGGTCGCGCAGGTGCGCGGGGACCGCGCGCTCGAGCACGGGCGAGGAGACGGGCTGCAGCAGGCCGGCGGCACGCGCGCGCTCGATGCGCCCGGCATCGACGGAGACGAAGACATCGGCCGGGCTGTTGGCGCCCTCGGCGCGCATGCGCTCGATCAGCGGGTCGGCCTCGGCCTCGATGCGGTTGATGCGGATCCCCGTCTGGCGCGTGAAGTCGTCGTAGAGCGCCTGGTCGGTGTTGTAGTGGCGCGAGGAATAGAGGTTCAGCACGCGCTCCTGCGCGCGCGCGCGGCGCGGCGCGGCGCAGGCGAGCGTGGCGGCGGCGATGCCGGCGAGCGCGGCGCGGCGGCTGGGGGCAGGGCGGGGAAGGGGCATGTCCATCGCCTGGGATCGGGTTCAGTTGCGAACCATTCGCAACTGGAGCCGAATATGGCCCCTGCCTCGTCCCCGCGCAATTGCGAATGGATTGCAACTGCCGCGCTGCCGCCATGCGTCGCGCACCTCCCCGGCCAACCCCTCGCCGGGGCCCGATGCTGCGCTGCAAGACCGAGCTTGGCGCGGCAGGGGCGCGGGAGTAGGTTCCGGCCGCATTTCGGGTTCCGGGCCCGGGTCGCGGTCGCGACCCGCGCCCGGGCGCGCTCGGACCGGACCCCCGCTCCACGCCCCCCGATCCGATCCAGGACAAGGCCGCGCCGCATGGAACTGCGTAACCTCGCGATCATCGCCCATGTCGACCATGGCAAGACGACCCTGGTCGACCAGCTGCTCAGGCAGGCCGGGACCTTCCGCGCCAACCAGCAGGTCGCCGAGCGCGCGATGGACTCCAACGACCTCGAGCGCGAGCGCGGGATCACGATCCTCGCGAAGTGCACCTCGGTCGTGTGGAAGGACGTGCGCCTCAACATCGTCGACACGCCGGGCCACGCCGACTTCGGCGGCGAGGTCGAGCGCATCATGTCGATGGTCGATGGCTGCGTGGTCCTCGTCGACGCGGCCGAGGGGCCGATGCCGCAGACGAAGTTCGTGACCATGAAGGCGCTGGCCGCGGGGCTGCGGCCGATCGTGGTCATCAACAAGGTCGACCGCCCCGACGCGCGCGCCACCGACGTCCACAACGAGGTCTTCGACCTCTTCTCGATCCTCGGCGCGACCGAGGAGCAGCTCGACTTCCCGACGCTCTTCGCCTCGGGCCGCAGCGGCTGGGCCGCGACCTCGCTCGACGCGCCGCGCGTCGACCTCGCGCCGCTCTTCGACCTCATCGTCGACTACGTGCCGCCGCCGCGGCGCGACCTCGACAAGCCGTTCTCGATGCTCGTGACGATGCTCGACGCGGATCCCTACCTGGGCCGCGTGCTGACGGGCCGCGTCCACACGGGGCGCGCGAAGGTCAACATGGCGATCAAGGCCATGACCCGCGACGGCGCGCTGATCGAGGACGCGCGCGCGACCAAGCTGCTCGCCTTCCGGGGGCTCGAGCGCGTGCCGGTCGACGAGGTGGAGGCGGGCGACCTGATCGCCATCGCCGGCCTGACCAAGGCGACGGTGGCCGACACGCTCTGCGATCCCTCCATCGCGACGCCGATCCCGGCGACGCCGATCGACCCGCCGACGCTGTCGATGACCTTCTCGATCAACGACTCGCCGCTGGCGGGCCGCGAGGGCTCGAAGGTGCAGAGCCGCGTCATCCGCGAGCGCCTGCTGCGCGAGGTCGAGGGCAACGTCGCGATCCGCGTCCAGATGACCGCCGACGCCGACGCCTTCGAGGTCTCCGGCCGCGGCGAGCTCCAGCTCGGCGTGCTGGTGGAGACGATGCGCCGCGAGGGCTTCGAGCTGTCGATCTCGCGCCCGCGCGTGATCTTCAAGTCCGACCCGCAGACGGGCCAGCGCCTCGAGCCGATCGAGGAGGCCCTGGTCGACGTCGACGACGCCTATGTCGGCGTGGTGGTGGAGAAGATCAGCCAGCGCAAGGGCGAGCTCGTCGACATGCGGCCCTCGGGCGGCGGCAAGACGCGCGTGGTCTTCCACGTGCCGACGCGCGGCCTGATCGGCTACCACGGCGAGTTCCTCACCGACACGCGCGGCACGGGCATCATGAGCCGCATCTTCCACGGCTACGCGCCGTGGAAGGGCAACATCGAGGGGCGGCGCAACGGCGTCCTGATCTCCAACGGCGACGGCGACGCCGTGACCTACGCGCTCTGGTACCTGGAGGAGCGCGGCTGGCTGATGATCGACGCGGGCACGCGCGTCTACGCCGGCATGATCATCGGCGAGCACAGCCGCGAGAACGACCTCGAGGTGAACCCGCTGCGCGCCAAGCAGCTCACCAACTTCCGCGCCTCGGGCAAGGACGACGCGGTGAAGCTGACGCCGCCGCGCATCCTCACCCTCGAGCAGGCGATCGCCTATATCGGCGACGACGAGCTGGTCGAGGTGACGCCGAAGTCGATCCGCCTGCGCAAGCGCCTGCTCGACACCCACGAGCGCAAGAAGGCCTCGCGCTCCGCCGAGGCGGGCTGAGGCGATCGCGCCCTACGCGTAGTTCGCGATCTCGACGAGGTTGCGGTCGGGGTCGCGGACATAGATCGAGAGGATCGGCCCCGTCGCGCCGGTGCGCGGGACCGGCCCTTCCTCCACCGCGATGCCCAGCGCCGCCAGGCGCGCCGCGACCTCCGCGACCGGGACGTCCGAGACGAAGCAGAGATCGGCCGAGCCCGGCGTCGGCGTGGCTGCCCTGGGCGAGAACTCCCTGCCGCGCTGGTGCAGGTTGATCTTCGCGTCGCCGAAGCGCAGCGCATGGCGGCCGGCGCCGAACGTCTCGTGCCGCATGCCGAGCGCGCCCACGTAGAAGGCGACGCTCGCCTCGATGTCCTCCACGGTCAGGACGAGATGGTCGAGCCTGCTGATCATCGGGTCGTCTCCTGCAGGGGTTCGTCCTCGAAGGGCGGCAGCCGCGTGCGCCGGCCGGTCGCCAGCGCGTCGAGGGTCATGCGCAGCGGCGCGAGGTCGGCCTCGCCGCGCCCCTCGCGCAGCAGCGCGGCGAAGCGCGCATAGAGGAAGGCGTACTCCGCGCGCGGCCGGTCGACGACGACCGCGCCATCGACCGCGAGCCGGCCGCCGCTGTCGAGCAGCTCGAGCCGATGCCCGCAGGTCGTCTCGATGCGCAGCTCGCGCTGGTGCTCGCCGCGATGGCTCCAGTCCATGCGGACCTCCATCGGTGCGTCGCCGTCGGGCGATCCCAGCCGCAGCACGGCCGAGATCGGCGCCGCGTGGTTCGCCGCGACGTGCAGCTCCGCGGACCGGACGAAGGGCGGATCGGCGAAGAGGCGGCTGACCACCGACAGCGCGTTGATGCCCATGTCGAAGACGCCGAGCCCGTCGGCCTGCCAGATCCAGTCCTGGTCGGGATGGAACCTGCGGAAATCCTCGCTCCAGTCGATGCGCAGCGCGGCGACCCGCCGGCCGGCGAGGAAGCGGCGCGCCGCCTCGACCGCCTCGTTGCACTGCGAGTGCCAGGTCGCGAAGAGCACGCGTCCCTCGCGCGCGGCGAGGGCGACCAGCGCCTCGGCCTCGCCCATCGTCGCGGCGGGCGGCTTCTCCAGCAGCACGTGCTTGCCGGCGCGCAGGACGTCGCGCGCGATCGCGAAGCGCGCGGCGGGCGGCGTGCAGATCGCCACCGCGTCGAGGGCGCAGGACGCGAGCATCGCGTGGTGGTCGCCATGCACCTCGAGCCCCGCGACGCCGGGGCCGCCGCCGAGGCTCGCGAGCCCGGCAAGGCGGAAGGCGGGATCGCCCGCGATCACGGGCAGGTGCCGCGCACGCGCGACCTGCCCGAGGCCGACGACTCCGATGCGTATCGCCATTGCGGCCGCTCCTGGAACGAGACCGGCGCGAGGATACGACAGCCCGGCGGTGAATTCCCCGACATGCGTGGTCGCCGCGCGACGCGATCGGCACCTCACCGCCAGACCCCGCGCTCCGCGCCTGGCCGCCAGCACCATTGCCCTCCCCGTCGCCGCGCTGCCGCGCGGCGCCACCCCTCCCATCCGCGCTTGGCGCGGACGGGAGGGGAGCCAGAGGGCGGGGCCATCCGCGCTTGGCGCGGACGGGAGGGGAGCCAGAGGGCGGGGCCATCCGCGCTTCGCGCGGACGGGAG
>CANMWW010000282.1 GCA_947500965.1 Alphaproteobacteria bacterium | reverse complement strand
GGATCGAGGGCTTCTACAATCGCCGCCGCATCCACTCGACCTTGGACTTCGTCAGCCCGAGCGACTACGAAGCCCGTCACCAACTTCGCTCACCAACCCGTCCGGAAATCCGGGGGTAGCTCAGAGCCCGGATTACTTCCCTGCGCTGCACCGGTACTAATCCGGGCTCCGTCCCCGGTTTCCAGGAGGACAAGAGATGGAGCCACGCGTCACGGATCGGCAGGCGATGATCCTCGCCGGGCTCTTGCAGGGCGTGCTCCTGCTGTCCTTGCACGAATGGCTGCGGGCCTTCGGATACACGGCGTCGGATCTCGCCTGGGTCGCGCCGGCCTACGCCCTGGCCATGCTCGCGCCGGTCACCTTCGGCTTCCTGAAGGGCGAGTTCCCCTTGCGCCGGAGCCTGGCAGGAGCGCTTGCCGCGTCGCTGCCCTTCGCCGCGACGGCGGCGTGGCTCGGCTGGTCGTCGCGCCCCTTCGCCGAGGAGCCCCGGATCCTCGCTCCCGTCGTGTCCGGCCTCGTCCTGTTCTGCGTCGCCAGCGTCGTCGCATGGTTCATCCTGCTGCCCTTCGTGCAGTCGCGGCTGCGCGAGGGCAGGATGGCGTTCCAGTACGCCCGCCTGTTCGACGACGCGTGGCGCAACGCCCTCCTGCTGGCGAACTGCGCCCTGTTCGCGGCGCTCTTCTGGCTGCTGCTCAAGCTGTGGGCGGGGCTGTTCCTCGTCCTGCGCATCGAGGTCTTCAGCGACCTCTTCACCAGCCGCTCCTTCGCCTATCTCGCGACGGCCGTCGCGATCGGCTTCGCGATCTCGCTGGAGGAAAGGGAGGCCGGCGCGCTGCGGACGCTGAGGCGCCACCTGCTCGCCTTCCAGACGCGCCTGCTGCCGCTCGCGGCCCTGATCGTCGTGCTGTTCCTCGGCGCCCTGCCGATCGCCGGGCTGGAGCCCGTCTGGTCGACGGGCCATGCGACGCCGCTCCTCCTCGGCGTCCTCGTGATCCTCGTCTGCCTCGTGAACGCGGCATGGCAGGACGGCGCCCAGCCGCCGCCGTTCCCGGTCGCGGTGCAATGGCTCGTCCGCGCGGCCCTCGCCCTGGCGCCCGTGCTGGCGGGCCTGTGCATCTGGTCGCTGTCCCTGCGCATCGCGCAGCATGGCTGGTCGGTCGATCGCGTCTGGGCGGCCGTGCTGGTCGCGCTCGCGACCCTCTATGCGCTCGGCTACGCCGCCTGCGCGCTCATGCGCGGGTGGTTGCGGCTGCTCGGCACGATCAATACCTGGCTGGCGCTCGTGGTGGTCGCCACCCTGCTGGCCATCCACACGCCGCTGCTCGACCCGGCGGCGATGTCGGCCGGAAGCCAGGCGCGACGCCTGCTCTCGGGCGCGACGACGCCCGAGCGCTTCGACTTCGATCACCTGCGCTTCGATCTCGGCCGCGCCGGGGTCGGCGCGCTGCACGCGCTCGCCGGGCTGGGCGACCACCCGCAGGCGGCCGTCATCCGCGAGAAGGCGAGGGAGGCGCTGGCGCGCAAGGACAGGTACGTGCCGGCGCCGGTCGTCCTCGACGAGGCGGCGATCAGGGCGCGGCTGGTGGCGTATCCGACGGGAAGCCGCGCGCCGGACGGCTTCGTCGCCTTCCTCGCGGAGCGGTTGGCGAACAGGAGCGCGAGCCATGACCTCCTTGCCCTGAGAAGCGGCATGGCGGTCCCGCTGCTCGCCATCGACCTCGGGATGGGACCCGAGCCGGAACTGGTCCTGATGGCGGAGCCCTTCCCCGCCTTCGCGCTCGTCGATGGAAGATGGCGGCAGATCGGTTATTTCAGCTTCAGTGGCCTGCCTGCCAAGGCCGACGAGATCGCCGCGCTGCTGCAGCGTGGCGACGTGCGGCCCGTCGAGCGTGCGTGGAGCGACCTGCGCTTCGGCGACCGCAAGGGCATCCTCATGCTGCGGCCCGACCAGCCCTGACCTGCTCCATCAGCCACCGCCCCCGGCCGCGCGACAGCGCGGGTGGGGGAGGTGGCGCGCGCCGGCAGGCGCGCGACGGAGGGGGCAGGCGATCTGCTTTTCCGCAATCCGGCGATGCGCGCCGTGCGACCGCCGGAACGGATGCCCTCCCCGTCGCCGCGCTGTCGCGCGGCGCCACCCCTCCCATCCGCGCGATGCGCGGACGGGAGGGGAGCGAGGCCGCTGCATCCGCATCCGCGCGCGGAGTGGAGGACAGCACCACCACCAGGCTCCTCCCCCGGCCGCGCGACAGCCCGGGTGGGGGAGGTGGCGCGCGCCGGCAGGCGCGCGACGGAGGGGGCAGGCGCATCCCCCGCGCGTGGCATTCCCCTCACGGGCGGACGCCGGGCGTCTCCATCTCCATGCCGCGGGCGCGATCCATGAGGAAGGCCTCGAGCGCGACGTATTCCGGCGCGCCATAGGCGAAGGGCTCGGCGCGCACGCCGGTCAGGCAGCCGCGGATGCGCCGCTGCAGCGAGCCGATGTCCTGCCATTCCAGCCGGTAGATCGGGTAGCCCGTGGGATGCGCCTCGGGGATAGTCGAGGCGCCGAGCTTCATGCCCGCGTTGTCGTCGTGGCACTGCGCGCAGGAGAGGTTGAGCTGGCCGAGGCGCGCCTGCCAGAGCCTGCGTCCCGCCTCGATCGTCGGCGCGAGGCGCGCGTCCTCGCCGGTCGAGACCCGGGCGCCGCGCGAGCGATGCGCGACGAAGGTCGTGAGCGCCAGGAGCTCGCGCCCCTCGCGGCGCGGCGCGGGCGCGCCCTGGCTCTCCTCGCGGCATTGCGCGATGCGCCCCGCGAGGTCGATCGCCTCGCCGCGCGCCGGATCGAAGGCGGGATGGCGCGCGGCCACGCCGTCCATCGAGGCGGCGTCGGCGCCATGGCACGACGCGCAGCTGCGGCCTGCGGGCCCGGCCGGCGCCTTCCACAGCTCCTCGCCCTCGAGCACGGAGAGCATGCCGGGATTCGCCTTGTCGTCGCGCTGCATCGCCTGCGTCTCGCGGCTCATGAAGGCGGAGCCCGGGCGCCGCGCGTCGCCGCCCGCGGATTGCGCCCAGGCCGCGGCGGCCGCGCCCAGCGCGGCGAGCGCGACGGCGGCGAGCGCCGCGCGCCTCACGCGACCTCGATCGCCGCGCGTTCCTCGCGCACGGCGCCGCGGTCGTCGATCCAGCGGAAGACGAGCTCGCCGCTGCGCGTCGCGCGCAGGCGGAAGGCGATGTACGGATTGGCCGAGATCGCGGGATGCAGGTCCGCGGCGAAGACGGTGGCGCCGTCGTAGTCGCACTCGAAGCGGCGCAGGATGAGCCGCGGCACGAAGCCGCCCTGCGGCAGCGGCCGGAAGCCGGTCTCCATCTCGTGCTGGACCATGGCGCGGATCTCGACCACCTCGCCCCTGCGGGCGCGCGGCGGGACGCTGACGAGGGCGCGGCTCATGGTGGCTCAGCCCTCGATGCAGGCGGGGAGCGTGACGATCAGCTCCGCGCTCGCCGCCCAGACGCTGCCGTCCTTCATCCGCGCGAGCGCGTGGACGGTCTGCGTGTCGCCGAGGCGGATGCGCGTCGACACCCAGGCCTCGCCGCAGCGCGGGCCGAGATGGAAGCGCGCGATGTCGGGCAGCGGGTTGCGCTCGTTGAACAGCGCGATCTCCACGACATGGTCCTCCTCGGTCATCGGGCTGTCGACGCGCACGACGGTCGGCACGGCGTTGCCGTTCTCCACCAGCGTCGGGATGTCGAGCTCGACGCGCCCGCGCCGCGGCTCGGCGCCGCCGGCGAAGGCGCGCATCGCCGCGCGCGCGGCCTCGGGCGTGGCGCGGGCGGGGAACGGCGCGGCGGCGAGGGCGAGGCCACCCGCCAGCAGCAGGCGTCGCGAGGGGGCGCGCAGGATCATCGCGGCATCTCCGTCATTTCAGCGTCGCGAGGAAGGCCACCACGTCCTCCACCTCGCGCGCGGCGAGGATCGGCTTGCCGCGATGCGCGGCGCCGACGCGCTGCAGGCCCTCGACGCGGTGGTAGGCGGGCATGATCGTGTCTGGCGCGAGCAGCGAGGGGTCGGCGATGCGCAGGCGCAGCTGCGCCTCGTTCCAGCGCGCGCCCGCGCCCTCGAGCCCCGGGGCGAGGTTTCCCATGAAGCGCAGTTCCGGGAACGGCCCGGAATGGCAGAGGACGCAGAGCCCCTTCTGCCGGTCGGCGACGATGGCGCGGCCGCGCGCGGCGTCGCCCGCCTCGCCGCCCAGCGGCGCGGGGATGCCGTCGCCGACCACGACGAAGGGCGCGACCTGCGCGCGCGCGCCGCCCATCGCCGCGAGCAGCGTCGCCGCGAGCAGCATCGTCGCGCGCCGCGCGCGGCGCTCAGCCATAGG
>CANMWW010000281.1 GCA_947500965.1 Alphaproteobacteria bacterium | reverse complement strand
CGACGCTGCTGTCGATGATGGCGCGCAGCACCACCGCCGACGTGATCGTCATCGGCCTCGTCGGCGAGCGCGGGCGAGAGGTGCAGGAATTCCTCGAGGACGACCTCGGTCCCGAGGGGCTGGCGCGCAGCGTCGTCGTCGTCGCCACGTCGGACGAGCCGCCGCTCATGCGCCGGCAGGCGGCCTACATGACGATGGCGCTCGCGGAGTTCTTCCGCGACGAGGGCAAGGACGTGCTCTGCCTGATGGATTCGGTCACGCGCTTCGCCATGGCGCAGCGCGAGATCGGCCTCTCCGCCGGCGAGCCGCCCGCCAGCAAGGGCTACACGCCTTCCGTCTTCGCGGAACTGCCCAAGGTGCTCGAGCGCGCCGGGCCGGGGACGGCGGAGGGCTCCATCACGGGCCTGTTCACCGTGCTGGTCGACGGCGACGACCACAACGAGCCGATCGCCGACGCCGTGCGCGGCATCCTTGACGGGCATGTCGTCCTCGACCGCGCGATCGCGGAGCGCGGCCGCTATCCAGCGATCAACGTGCTGAAGTCGATCTCGCGCACCATGCCGGGCTGCAACAGCGCTGCCGAGAACGCCGTCGTGCTGCGCGCGCGCCGCCTGATGGCGCAATACGAGGACATGGCGGAACTGATCCGGCTCGGGGCCTATCGCCAGGGCACCGACCCTGGCGTCGACGAGGCCAACCACTTCCACCCCGCGCTCGAGCAGTTCCTGAGCCAGGAGAAGGGCGAGCGCGCCGGCCTTGCCGAGGGCTATGCCGACATCGCGGCGGTGCTCGGCATGGAAGATCCGGGGGCCTGACGGGATGCGCGGGCTGCCGACGCTGATCCGTGCGCAGAAATGGCGCGTCGACGCGATGCGCCGCGAGATCGGCGAGCTCGAGGGGGTGCTGGCGCAGCGCCGCGCGGAGGCCATCCGCCTCGAGGAAGAGGTCGTCGAGGAGCAGAAGCGCGCGGCCGGCGACCCGGTCGGGCTCTGGGCCTATGCCGGCGGCTACGCGGCGGGCGTCATCGTCCGCCGCGAGGAAGCCGCGCGCGCCATCGCTGCCGCCGAGGCCGAGGTGGCCGAGCGCCGCGTCGTGCTCGCGGAGCTCTTCGCGGAGCTCAAGCGCTACGAGATCGTGCGCGACCGCCTCGCCGCGCGCGAGGCGCAGGAGGCGGCACGGCGCGACGCCATCGTGCTCGACGAACTCGCGATCGAGATGTACCGGCGCCGCGAGGCCTGATCGCGGCTCACGCGACGACGTCGCGCCGCCCCGGCTCCGTCCCGGCGATCGGCGGGAAGCGCTCCAGCACCTGGAAGGCGAGGTCGCCCGCAAGGCCCATGGCGCCGCAGGCGTCGCGGAACAGGTCGAGGATCGCGACGCGGTCGTCGGCCTCGAGCGCGCCATGGCTGCGCAGGATCACGTCGAGGCGACGTTCCTCCTCCGCCGTCGTCATGAGCCCGTCGATCTGGATCTCGCCGAGGTCGTCGTGCAGGCAGTCGACGACGAAGCGGCTCTGCTCGCGCGACCTGCCGCCGCGCTGCTCCCTTCGCCGCCGCGCGCGGACCTGGATCGGCCGGATCGCGCCCTCGTGCAGGAACGGCATCGTGAAGCTGCGCCAGGCGCCATCGGCCTGCCGCGCGCCCTGGTCTTGCTGCTGCGGTTGCGCGCCGCCGCGCTGGACCAACTCGCCGAGGCCGTGTCTTTCCAGTCCCCGGGTCGCCTCCTCGCCGAGCCACTGGGCGAGGGCGCCGTCGGCGCTGGCGATGAAGGCCATCATCTGCTGCGCGAGGCGCGGGCCGGGCGCGGGCAGGAGCCGCTCCGCCGCGGCGCGCAGCGCCGGGTCCGGCGCGGAGGCGAGGGCGGTCGCGACGTTGCGCGCGTCGCTCCAGCGCCGCGACTGCTCGCCCATCGGCGCCTCGCCGCCCGGCGGGCGCGCGGCGTTTCGGATCGTGTCGGGCAGGCAGGCAAGCTCGAGCTTCTCGCCTGGCAGCGCATGGGCGAGGTCGGGCGGCACGGCGACGGCCAGCCGGCCAAGCGGCGTGTCGAGGATGAGCCGTCCCTGCGGGAGCGCCCCCGCGACGGTCGCGGCCAGCGGAAGCATGCGCGTCGTCGCGTTGGTCGGCGGCGCGCCCTGCGCGGGTTGCGTGCCGGCCGTGGTGGCGGTGCCTTGCTGCGTCGCGGTGGCGGATGCCGGCGCGGCGGTTGACGGCGCGGCCAGGCGCCGCGCCTGGATCGAGGCCATGTCTATGCGCAGCTCGACCGTCGAGCCCGGGGCAAGCAGCGCGCCACGGGCCGCGGCCTGCGCGGAGGCCGCCATGCCGACAGCCGTCGCGCCTGGCTGCGGCGCGAGGGCAGTGCCGGTGGCGGCGGTGGAGCCGAGGCGTGACGCGGCGCCGGTCCCGGCCGTCGCCGGCGCTCCCGGCGCGGGAGTCGTCGCCTGCGGGGATGTTGCGGCTGTCGTCGGCCGCGCGGCCGCCGCCTGCTGCGACGCCTGGGGCGCCGCGGCCCCGTCGGTCCTCGGCGCGGAGGTGCCGGCGACGACGATGCGGTCGCCGCCCGCGGCCGGCGTCGCCGTGGCACGCTGCTGCGGCGTCGTGGCCGGTGGTGGATCGATCCGCATGGCGCTCGGTGCCTCCATGGATGCCGGGGCGGGCCTCGCCGAAAGGGCCGGGGCCGCGCGGGCGTCGCTCGTCGTCGACGGGGAGCCCGATGGAACCGGCATGCCCGCGCGCGCGCCGCTGGCATCGATCGCGGTCGGCATGGCGCGACCGGTGGCGGCACCGGACATGGCGCGCGTCGCCGGTTGCGGCTGGTCCGGCTGCTCGAGCGGGACCGTGGCGGCGTCGCCGGCTTGCGCGTCGGCGCGCGGAGGCGGCAGCACGACCGCCGTGGCGCGCGCGCCGCCCGTCGCGACGCCATCGCTGCGCTCGAGGCCGGCGCCCGGTGCCGCGGCCGGCGCGCCAGCGCCGACGCGCGGGGCGGAGGGCGATTGCGGCGCGGCGCTGCCCGGGCCGCTGCCCTGGAACGCGTCGAGAAGGGAAAGCAGGCTGCGCGGCGACAGGACCGGGATCACGCGCAGCGTGAGCTGGTCGCCCGCGCCGCGCGTGATCTCGATCATCGCCGTGGTGCCGGGCTGGAGCGGCGCGGCGGTCCGGATCTCGATCGGGCCGTGGCGCGTGAGCAGCTTCACCGTGCCGTCGGCCGTGCGGCCCATGACCTGCGCCTCGAGGACGACGACGCGGCCGGGAGGCAGTTCCAGTCGCGACGCGTCGACGACGGACGCAGTGAAGCCGGAGGCGGGGATCGGGGCGCCGGACGCCGCCGGCACCGGCGTGGCGCCGCCGCCGCTCACGTGGCCCGGGCCGACATCATGTCGGCGAGCGCCTGCGCGTCGAGGTCGACGAGCCCGTCGGCGATGCGCGGCGCGTTGCCTGCCGCGGCGAGCGCGAGGCTCGCCGCATCCGCGGCAGAGAGGATCCCCCCGAGGCGCCGCGCGGCGTCGACGCGGCTCGCGACGAGGGTCGTCGCGCCGAGGGCGGCGAAGCCGAGGGCGGTGTCCGCCGCCTCGTCCGCGTCGAGCCCGGCGGGAAGCACGAGGATCGGCGCGACGCGCAGGGCGCCGCACCAGCCGGCGAGCGCGTCGATCTCCGCCGCGTCCGCCGGATCGATCCCTGGCGTGTCCACGACCAGGGCCGTCCCGGCCGGCAGCCTGGAGGCGAGCGCCGCGAGGTCCTGCGGCTTCGTCGCCTCCTCGAAGGCGCAGCCCATGGCCTCGGCATAGCGGCGCAGCTGCTCGGCGCCGCCGACGCGCCAGTCGTCGGTGGAGGCGAGGCATGGCTGGCCTCCGGCGAGCAGGATCCTCGCCGCGAGCTTGGCGCAGGTCGCGGTCTTTCCGGCGCCCGCGGGGCCTGCGACCAGGATGCGCGAGGCCGCCGCACCAGCCGGAAGGCGGGCGAACTCGAGGTTGGCGGCCAGAGCCGCGGGCAGGCTCGTCGCCAGCCTGTCCCCGGCGAATTCGCTGCGGAGCATGCGCGCGGCAAGGCCCGCGGGCACGTTGTGCCGGGCGAGCAGCGTGGCAAGCGCGGAGCGCGCGGCCTGCGTGCGACCGGGTTCGGCATCCGCCGGCCGTGGCGCGCCGGCCTGCGCGCGCGCTGGCGCCTCGGGCCTCGGCGCGCCAGGCGCGGCCACGACCCGCACGGGGCCGCCCGGCGGCGCGTCGATGTCGAGGATCACGGCGTCCTCTCCGAACTCGGCGCGCAGGCGCGCCACCGCGGCGTCGCGGTCGGGGCCGGTGAAGATGCGCGTCTGCATCGGCGGCGCGCCGTCAGATCTGGCCGACGGTGCGGATGCGCGACT
>CANMWW010000280.1 GCA_947500965.1 Alphaproteobacteria bacterium | reverse complement strand
GTCATCCGGCCAGTCGTCGGCACCGTAGTCCTCGGCGCCGGTGAGCTTCGCGACGCCGTCCACCTTGGCGATGCGCGCGCCGACGCCGCCATCGGCGTCCAGCCGCGCCGCGGCGCCCGTGCCCGCGGCGTCGAGCACCGCCTCCACGATCTTGCGGTATCCCGTGCAGCGGCAGAGCACGCCGCCCAGCGCGTCGAGCACGGCCTGCTCGTCGGGCCGCGCGTCGCGCGCCAGCAGGTCGTCCGCGGCCATCAGCATGCCGGGCGTGCAGATGCCGCACTGCGCGGCGCCATGGGCGTGGAAGGCCTCCTGCAGCCGCGACAGCCGGCCATCGCGCGCCAGCCCCTCGACGGTCACCACGCCGCGGCCTTCCACCTGCGCGACCGGCACGAGGCAGGCGCAGACCTGCGCGCCATCGAGGCGCACGGTGCAGGCGCCGCAATCGCCGGCGTTGCAGCCGATCTTCGTGCCGGTGAGGCCGAGCTCCTCGCGCAGCGCGTCGGCCAGGCGCGTCGCGGGCGGCACCGCGACCTCGACCGCGCGCCCGTTGACGGTGAAGCGGATCAGGCCGGAAGCGTCGCTCACGTCAGGGCTCCCTCGATCATGCGGCGCAGCAGGGTCGCGACGGCATCGCGACGATAGGCGGCCGTGCCGCGCACGTCGTCGATCGGCGACAGCGGCGCGATGTCCTCGGCGCCGGTCGCGGGCAGGGCGTCGCCCGGCCGCAGGCCGACGAGGCGCGCCTCGAGCGCGGGCAGGCGCCGCGCGACCGGCGCGCAGGCGCCGACCGCGACGCGCGCCGCGGCGACGCGCCCGCCCTCCACCTCGAACACCGCGCCGGCCATCGCGATCGAGATCACGAGGTAGCGGCGCGCGCCGAGCTTCGCGAAGGCGCCCCTGGCGGGGCGCGCGGGGCGCCCGACGCGCAGCGCGGCGACGAGTTCGTCCGGCCGCCGCGCCGTGCGGCGGTTGCCGAGCACGAATTCGGACACCGGCAGGAGGCGCGTGCCGGCGAGGCTGGCGAGTTCGACCTCCGCGTCGAGCGCGAGCAGGTTCGGGACGCCATCGGCGGCCGGCGAGGCGTTGCAGAGATTGCCGCAGATCGTGCCGGTGTTCTGGACCTGCACGCCGCCGACCTCGCGCGAAGCGGCCTTCAGCCCGTCGAAGAGCGGCGGCAGCCTGGCCGCGAGCAGCGCCGTCCAGGTGCAGCGCGCAGGAATGCGCCACCCCGCCTCGTCCTCCTCGATGCGCGCCAGCGCGTCGATCGCCGTGATGTCGAGGATGTCGTCGTCGAGGGGCCTGCCGACGCGCGCGGGATAGTAGTCGGTGCCGCCGGCGAGCACGACGCGCGGGCCGGCCGCGAGCGCGCGCAGCGCCTGCTCCATCTCGCGGGGCCTGAGATAGCTCGCCACGGCACCCTCCCGGGGGATCGTTCGTCTACTAACAGTCTGCCGAGGCGGGCGCGGCGGAGTCAATCGCGCCAGCGCACCAGCCCCTTCGCCCCGACCCGCAGGTTGGACAGCCGCCGGTCCTCGCGTCGCATGCGCCAGGACATCAGGGCGGAGAGCTCGGCGAAGGCGCGGTCCGCGCCTTCGCCCTCGCGCAGCAGGTCGCGATGGCCATGCGGGTCCGCGGCGAGGTCGAAGAGCAGCGGCGCGCCGCGCGCGAAATGCACGTAGAGCGCGTCGCGCGTCAGCCGCGCCGACAGCGCTGCCGCGTCCGGGTCGTCGCCGAGCGCGCCGGCGAGCAGCGTGCGGTAGTCGACCTCCCAGTGCACGGCCTCGCGCCATGCCGCGGGCTCCTCGCCGCGCAGCCAGGGCGAGAGCGACGCGCCGTCGCAGGCGAAGGGCACCTCGAGGCCGAGCGCCTCGAGCACCGTCGGCATCACGTCGACGGATTCGGTGAAGGCGTCGACGACGCGGCCGGCGGCGCCGCCCGGCAGGCGCACCAGCAGCGGGATGTGGAAGGCCGCGGGATGGAAGCCGACCTTCCCGTAGAGCCCGTGGTCGCCGAGATACTCGCCATGGTCGGCGGTGAAGACGACCAGCGTGCGCGCCGCCTCGCCGCTCTCGTCCAGCCAGTCGAGCAGCCTTCCGACATGGTGGTCGCATTCGGTCATCAGCGCGCAATAGGTCCTGCGCAGCGCCGCGGCGTCCCCGGCGGACAGGTCGCGCGCGAGCCCCGCGCGCCCGGGCACGAGATGCGAGACCGGGAACTGCGCGCGCAGCGCATCGAGCAGCGGATGCAGGCCCGCCGGCGCCAGTGGCGCGGGCGCCTCCATGCGCGCCGGGTCGTGCAGGGCGAGGTACTCGGCCGGCGCGGTCCAGGGCGGATGCGGGCGCAGGAAGGAGACATGCGCGAACCAGGGCCGGCCCGCGCGCGTGCCGAGCCAGTCGAGCGCCGCGTCGGCGACGAAGGCGGTCTCGGAATGCTCGGCGCGGAAGCGCGCCGGGCCGCCCAGCCGTCCATCCGCGGGATCGTAGGCCTGCGCCGGCGTGTCGAGGCCGCGATAGCCCAGGCGCCGGAGGCGCGCGAGCCAGGGCTTGAAGTCCTCGTGCAGCGTCTGGCCGACGTCGTAGCCGGGCAGCACGCCTTCGTAGGTGAAGAGGCGCGGGTCGCGCGGCGCGAGGCCCTCCGGGTCCGGGCTCGTGTCGGTGTAGCCGAAGAGACGCGGCGCGAGCCCGGCCTTGCGCGCCTCCAGCGCCATGTTCGCGTGGTGGCGCGCGAGCGGCGTGCCGTTGGTCACGCTGCGATGGTTGTGGAGGTAGAGCCCGGTGTGGAGGCTCGCACGCGCCGGCCCGCATGGAACGGTGACGGTATGGTGGCGGCGGAACAGCACGCCCGTGGCCGCGAGGCGATCGAGGCTCGGCGTGTGCGCCAGCGGATGGCCGAGCGCGCCGAGCATCGGACCCCGCCACTGGTCGCCCGTGATCAGCAGGACGTTCATCGTTCCCTCCCCCGTCGCGCCCGTCATCGCGGCAGCCACCGCACGCGCCCCAGCGCGTCCTCGAACTCGCGCACGAATTCCTGCCAGCGATCGCCGCGCGCGACCAGCGCCACGCGCAGGTTCGTCCAGGTCACGGGCGGCGAGGCGGTCTCGAACTGCGCCAGCGCCTCGATCGCGACGTTGCCTGCCTCGTCCTGCAGGCGGCAGGCGAGCGTGGTTCGCCCGGCGATCGCGCGCGGCGCCGCCTCCACGCGCGCCTCGCCGAAGCCCGGGCTGGCGCAGAGGCTGGCGGCGAGCGAATGGACGTCGCCCAGCGCCTCGGAGTTCGGCTCGCCCGTCACGGTGACGAAGGCCGGGGCGAGGCGATGGTCATGGCAACCGCGGCCGCCGAGCACGAGCACGACGCCCTCGCGCCATCCTTCCTGCGGGCGATGGCAGGCGGCGACGCGCGGCGGAAGCTCCACCATGAAGCCGAGCGGACCGTTGACGTAGCGGCCGCCCTGGACCGGCGCGAGGCGCTCGACCTGCGCCGAGGCGCAGGTCGCGGCCAGCGCAAGCGCGGCGGCGAGCGCGGACGCCGCGAGGGCGCTCAGTCGCCGGCCGCGGCGGGAGCGGCAGCGGGCCTCAGCTCGAGGCGCCTGAGGCAGCGATCGATCCATGCCCGGGTCTGCTTCTCCGCCAGCGCGTTCTGGCGCAGCCGCTCGTTGAGCATGCCCCAGTCGACGCGGTCCAGTGGCTGGTCCTGGTTGAAGCACGAGAAGACCACCGTCTCCTTGCCGGTCTGCGGGTCGACCCAGCGCTGCAGGCACTGCGCGCAGATCTCCTTCATCATGCACTGCATCGGGGAGTTGATCGAGCCGATCGCGCAATGCGCGGGCTTGAGCAGCGCGCGCAGCGACGCGTGGCGCGCCGCCGCCACGGCCGCCATCATGCGGTCGGACCCGATGGCCACGATGCGGTCGGCGTCCGCCAGCCTCACGGCCTGGTCGCCGAGCCGACCCTCGCCATAGGCGCGCATCGCCTCGACGATGTTGCCGACGAAGCTGCGGTCCTGCGGGCGCGTCGCCGGGAAGCCCGGCGCCTCGTCGCAGCACCAGATGACGACGTCGGCCGCCGCCTCGATCTCCTCGACCTTGTAGCGGTCGCGCAGCCGCTTGTAGCCCGCGAAGTAGACGACGCGCGAGCCGGCGGCGCGCAGCGCGCGGCCGATCGAGAACAGCACCGCGTTGCCCAGCCCGCCGCCGACCAGCGCGACGGTCTCGCCGCCCGGCGTCTCGGTCGGCGCGCCGGTCGGGCCCATGAGCACGACCGGCTCGCCGGGCCGCAGCATCGCGCAGAGGTCCGACGAGCCGCCCATCTCGAGCGCGATCACAGAGACGAGGCCGCGCGCCGGATCCGTCCAGGCGCCGGTCATGGCGAGGCCCT